>JAKSBK010000081.1 GCA_022361155.1 Pseudomonadota bacterium | reverse complement strand
GCCGACGTGGTGGCGGTGAGCCCGTCCAGCACCTACCGCGTGCTACGCGCCGCGGGCCTGCTCGACCGTTGGAACAAGAAGCCCTCGAAGAAGGGCACAGGCTTTGTGCAGCCAAGCCGACCCCACGCGCATTGGCACATCGATATCGCGTATCTGAACATCCTCGGCACGTTCTACTATTTTTGCGGTATTCTCGATGGCTTCAGTCGTGCCATGGTGCACTGGGAGATTCGAGAGACGATGAGCGAGAGCGACGTCGAGACCATCGTTCAACGCGCCCGCGAGCACTGACATTCCATCCCTCATCAGCGAGGTGGCTTGATGGGCCCCGCGCCCCCTGTCGCGACAACATGTGCTGCTATCGGCCGTCGACCCGCAGCATGGTGGTTTCGAGACGCCGGTCGCGCGGCTCGACGTCGACCCGCAGGAAGTGCCGACCCACGCCGTCAAAGCGCTCGGGGATGGCCCCGCCGCCGCCCGTGATGAAGGCGGGTATGCCGCCGTTCTGGAACGCATAGTAGGAGTGGACGTGCCCGTAGACCGTAAGGTCTACTCGGCCGCGGGCGAGCCGATCCACGAAACGAGCGGCCTCGGCGTGGCTGTTGAAGGAGCCGCCACGGATACCGGCGGGCTCGAAGGGCGCGATATGCGCGAATACCGCACGCAGCGGTAGGGTCGCGGCATTGGAAAGCCACTGATCCAACCAGTGGTAGACCCCGGGCGCTACGGTTCCGCTTGCTGTGTCCAGGAGAACAAACTGCACGCCGCGGAAGCTGAACCGAGAGCTGCCACGGCCGAAGTAATCATGATAGGGGACACTGGGCGTTATCAGCTCGTGATTGCCAAGCGTGGCGTAGCAGGGGACGTCCAGCACATCGAGCTTGTGCTGGAAGAACGCCAACTCCTGGCGGGTGCCGCGAGAGGTGAGATCACCCACGATGATCACGAACCTCAGCGGGTGCCGATTCATGGCGCGGTAGATATCCTCCACCGCGTCCACAGCTCGCTGCACGTCACCGAAAACACCAAAGGACCAGGGACCCATCTGCTCGGTGTCGTGTACCCGTAGGGCAGCCCGAACGGTGCTGGACGGCTGAAGCATGATCTGCCAGCTGGCAGTCTTGGGCTTGGGGCGCTCGAGTAGCAGAGGTTGAATCGGTCCAGAGGCTGTAGCCGCAACTAGGGTCGCGTCGGGCAGGATATTGTCCAGCGTGAGGGTGTAGCGTCGCGGTTGGGCGTCCCGATTTCGAAGCGAAAGCGCCAAGGTGGGCGCTCCGGCCCATAGGGATGCGCCGGTTGCGTCGATTTCGCGGATCGCGGCCAAACCGTCCCGGACATCCAACGCGACGCCATGCGCTTCGGCGCGACCCACACCATCGTCACGGCGAGCGCGATCGGACGCCACGTCCAGACAGCCCGCGGACAGCGACACCACTATCAGCATCCCGCAAGTCCAGATTGCGCCAGGAGCGCGGCACCTCACTGCAGGTCTCCGTGGCGAAAAAGGAGCTTGCCCATGAGCATGGTCGCCGAACCGCGGACGAGGTCAACCTGCGCGCCCCAGTTTGCGTCGAGCCAGGTCGTGGCGCGCAGGCCAACGAGACCGAACGCAGCGCCTCCGCCCCCGCGAGGCAGGTGCTGCCCGCCCACCAGGCCATCGCGCCGGTGGTCGTAGTAGAGCATGAGCTCGAGCCAGCGAGCTTGGTAGCAACCAAGCCACACGCCGTACCCGATCCGTGCGAGCAGCAGCTGCGTGTTGTCACGCCGAATCGCATGGTGTCCGCCATAGGAGGCCCACCCAAGACCCCAGCTCAGCTCGGTGAACGAACCCTGCAGCGGTTGCGCGAGGTCGGTCATATCCAGGCGCCACGTGAATTCCAGATCCAGTGTGAGCTGATCGAAGCCGTCTTCAGTATAGCGGTGATACCTAGCACCGGCAGCGAGGTCGACGAAGGACACCTGGAGCTGGCTTGTTCGCGGCGTGGCGCCCACGAACCGATAGCCCACCTCCGAGCGTACACCGCGACTCGCCACGTTCAGCGCGCCAAGCGCTTGCAGTCCAAACCGTAGCCTCCCGACGCGCAGTGTAACCTCCAGGCTTGCGAAACCGCGATGAGAGAGCACGAGATCACGCACGTGGCCGAGGCCCACACCAGCCTCCAACCAAGCGAGCCGGATCGCTGGTCGGCCTGTCACTTCGGGGCGCAGCACGTGATAGACGTCTGCGAGCCAGCTCAGCAAGAACGTCCCGGTCCCGTCGATCGCGAGCCACGCCAGCGGGGCTACCGTTTTGGGTGATGCGCCCGTGAGCCAGATGCCCAGCAGGCCGGTTGCCCCGGCCGCGAGACCAATGCCCTCGAGTGCCAGCAGTCTCAGCGCTGTGTCGCGGTCGCCCAGGGAGTAGCTGCCCGCGCCGTGCAGCGCCAACCCGGGCACAAACAGTGCCCCACCAGCCAGCAAGCGTCCAAATGACCCAAGGGCCGGCTCCGGACCGGAGGTACGGCTCGGGTGCATGCGCTCGGCGGCGGCCTCTACGATTCTGGCAGCCGGCGGCTCCGCGTGTGCGGGAGACGCCCCGAGACCCAGCATGCCGACCAGCAGCCCGGCAACCGCGCCTGCGTGCCCTGTACACACATTGACTCGTTGTAGCATCCGGCACTGACCCGTGTGGGCGATCGTCTTTCGGACCCGCGACTCCGAGGCTGGATCAGCGTCGCTCGCCGCCCACAATGCCCCCCGCCCGGACGACGCCAGGTCATCCCTGCTAGGCTGCAACGGTCCTCTCAGCCAACCCCGGTGTACCCCCGGCAAGACCGCTCGCGCATGACCCTGACCCCTAAAAAGGGATCGAGGTCGTTCGACCGCTTCTAACCAGGACTCCCCGAAGCCCAGGCCTCGACGACTTGAGCCTTGCGAAAGAGCGCCGTGACAGGCACGGTCTGCCCCACGGCTTGCCGGATGGCATCCATACCGCCTCGCTCCTGGCGATCGACGAGCACGAGGACCTGCGCCACCCTGAGCTCGGCTTCCCGGCAGCATGCGATCGCGCGAATCGTCGAACCACCTGTGGTCACGACATCGTCCACGACGCACACGACCGTTCCCGCGCGGACATCCCCTTCGAGTCGCTTGCCTTGCCCGTAACCCTTGGCCTCCTTACGCACCGTGAACCACTTCAGGCCGCGACCCGCCGACGCCGAGCTCGCCGCGGCCGAGATCGCCACCGGATCGGCTCCCAGCGTCAAGCCTCCCACGGCTTGCACTTCAGGGCGAAGCGCTGCTGCAACCAAACGCCCCAGGGCCACCAGGCAGGCTCCATGACTCAAGGCGAGCCTGCAGTCGAGATATTCTTTGCTCGTTTCACCGGAGGCGAGCAAGAACGGCGGCTCCGAGGGTCGCCTGCGCTGATAGGCGTGGTGCGCCAGGTAGTGCAGCACCTTTTGCGTTGGCTCGAGCGTCTCCATCTCGCCTTTGTACTTAGCCTCGCCCCAACGAGATCCAGCGCATGACCTCGCTGACGAGAGCGCTGGGGCGCGTGGTCTTCGGCAGCCACGCGTCCGCACCGCACTGACGCCCCCGCTGCTCGAGTGTGCTTTCGTCTGCGGCCGAATACATGATGACGACAGCTCCCGCAGTATCGGGATCCCTGCGAATGAGGTCCGTGAGCTCCGCACCGTCCAGCCCCGGCATCATGAGGTCCATGATCACCACCTCGGGCTTGGTGGACGCGATCAGGTTCAGGACGCCGAAGGAGCGATTGGTCGTGACGACCTCCAGGTCAGCGGCCCGCAGCGCGAGCTCGAGCATCCGTGTCACGACGGGATCGTCGTCGACCACGACCACGCAGCCAGCACTACTCATGGTACCGGGATGCGGGCGGATAGGGCCCATAGGTGACGCCATCGGACCGGCGCTGGCCGACTGAACCCCCCACGCGCCGGCGCCGCAGCACGCACCGGTTCCGGGGCGCAGCGCCTACCTGTTACGCCCGGCCTGATGAGAGCGTTGGTCAACTCCCCCGCTTACCGGCGAGCCTTGGAATTGCCACCGCTCGCCGGCTCGGCGTCCCCGGCATCGCCGCCATCGTGGCCACCGCCATCGCTGGCATCGCCGTGCCCGCCATCGCCGGCGTCGTGCCCCCCGTCAGCGCCGCCGTGGCCGCCGCCGCCCTGACCGCCATGGCCAGCGCCGCCGCCGTGCCCGCCACCACCGACGCCGCCACCGTGACCGCCACCACCCCCATGGCCGCCCCCCGCCTGGCCATGGCCCGCGCCCCCTCCCTGACCTGCGCCGTGGCCGGCTCCTCCCGTCTGGCCCGCGCCATGCCCCGCCCCTCCGGCCTGCCCACCCCCGGCGTGACCACCTCCGGCCTGGCCGTGGGCCCCCGCCCCCATGCCCCGGCGCGGGTTCGTGTCGAAACACCCGCTGGCGGTCAAAGCAACAGCCGCGCAGAAAAGACCGTTGCCCAAAGATGCGATGAGCCTATTCAACTTCGTCATGCCCAACCTCTTCTTTGTCCTGAGACGGGATGCCCCTCTCCTTTCATATCGAGCCGGTTAAGTCAAACAGCGGAAGGAAGCGATGGAGACGACTTGGTACAAACCCAGTTGCTCGTCCGGGGAGCTCGATTCCACCTGCGGCACGGTCTCTGTGAAAAAAATTCATGCTACTCGAAACCGATGCGGCGTGGGATGCACGACCACATGTGAATTATCCAATAATTTCAAGAACCACATCGAAAAGCTGGCGGGCACGACCGTTGCAGACAGTAATCGATCGCCCGCATGCGTACAGCTTCAACGGCAGGATTCACTCTCGTAGAATTAATGATCGTGGTTGCCTTGGTCACCGTGGGCGCCAGCCTGGCTGCGCCCAAGGTCGCCCTGGTCATGGCCAACCGCCGGGCTTCGGACCTGGCATCCGACAGCATCCGTCTCGGTCGCTTGGCGCGAGCCAACGCGATCTCATCGGGGCGTGCCTACGTGGTGCGCTACGACGCGGGCGACGACAGCAACGGGCGGCTGCGCATGTGGCGGGGCACGAACAACGGCTGCAACCTGCAGACCTGGTCCTTCACCGGCACCCCCGTCGAGCAGGTGGAGGCTGAAACCTACAACATCGGGGGCACCCACGTCGTGTCGGTGACGCCCGACCCGGATGTGGACATCTGCTACGAGCCGAGCGGCGCCGTGATGATGCGCTCGGGCTCGGGACGCTTCTTGTGGAGCGTAGCCGGCGTAACCACGGGCGTGATCTTCAACGTGGATCGCACGGTGGGCGGCGTCATCAAGGGTGTGTCTCGCCGGATCGTGTTCCCTCTGGGCGGCACCGCAAGGCTGCTGAAGTGAGCAACGCAGCTGAAATGAGCGACGCAGCTGAAATGAGCGACGGCGCCGAAGGAAGGAGGCTGCTCGGGTGAGTCGAAGCTCTCCCAGCCGAAGCCGGCAGCTCTGCAACCGATCCGGTTTCACGGTGATCGAGGTCATGATGGCGCTGGCTGTCATGGTGGTGGGAGCTACCGCGCTCGTCGGGCCGCAGCAGCTCACGACGCGCGCGAACACGACGTCGCGTGAAATGTCGACTGCGACGCAGAT
>JAKSBK010000080.1 GCA_022361155.1 Pseudomonadota bacterium | reverse complement strand
GCTCCCCGAGCAAGCTGCTGCGAGCAGCGAGCATGCTGGAACGGTGTCCTTCGCCTTCATGGCCGGCCACATCACCCAAGACACTGACACGGTTTCGGAATAGGCTTCCACGGTCCCCAAAGACGCTGATCCGCCCGAAAGGTGGGAGGGATACCCCGTTGGGATCGTTCTCGTCGCTCATGGACGCACGACTCCTCGCATCTGTAGATCCAACGGCTGACTGAAAACTGTTCTTTGGCGGTAGCGCGCCGAGCTGGCGCTTTTTTCCTGAAAACATTGGAAAAGCGCGCAGCCGTATTCCAGCTATTTCAGCGTGTAGGCTTTGCCCGGCAAGCAGCGCAATGGCGGCAGCGACTGTCGGTGCCGAACCCCCGGTTCATGTTTTCAGGGGCTTGAGGCTGTGGGGTTCGGCTCGCCCCGGTTTGAGCCGTTGCACGATTCGTGTCCCTAGGGTTGGTAAAGAAACCTCAATCGCAGTTCCGCACTTGCGTGCCGGTTGATCTAATCGGCGTGCTCGCGCTCATTTCGGCCTGCCAGGCCGGTGTTGGGGACCCTGCGCCAGCGCCGCCTCCCCCTGACGCCCTGGGCCGGGCGGGCTCGGGTCCGAGCGGGCCGGGAAAGCCTGTACCCGGTGCTGCCTGCGTCGGTCAGACCCAACGGGCCCGCGCTGTACAGCTGGACATGTACATCATGCTGGACCGCTCCGGCTCCATGATGGGTTGGCTGGACGCTGCGAGCAATACCCAGAGCAAATGGCGAGCGGTGGCTTCGGCGCTCGAAGAGTTCCTGCGCGATCCACGCTCCAAAGGCTTGGGGGTGGGGCTGCAGTACTTCCCATTGCCCCGCGGGGGTGTGCCCGATGCGTGCGAGCAGGATACCGAATGCGCCGGCAACGGGCCCTGCCTGAACGGGGTCTGTTCGGATCGCAGCACGCTGAAAGTGCGCTTCTGCGCTAGCGACCAGCACTGCACTGGCGCAAGCAACCTTTGTGAGCCGTTTGGGCAGTGCAGCCTGGATCTGTCCGTTCCATGCACGACGCTGGGAGCGGGCGGCTGCGATAGGCTGGGCGATTGCCTCGCGCCGCGCGCGCGTTGCGCCAAGTACGCATCCTGTCACCCCGCAGACTACGCCGAGCCAGCTGTTGCGATCGACAGCTTGCCCGAGAACGCGGCCAAGCTGGAGGAGTCGTTGCGAGCTCAGGCCCCGGTGCCGGGTGGCTTGACTCCGACTGCGCCGGCCCTGAAGGGTGCTCTTCAACGCGCACAGCTTCGCGTCAGATCGCACCCCGAGCATACGGTCGTGGCGGTGCTTGCCACCGACGGGCAACCCACGAGCGTGTCCGATGCCCCGGCGAGCTCGATTTGCTACCAGATCCAGCCTCACGAGATCGGCGCCATCGCCCGGGCCGGCCGGCGGGCCGGGGTGCGCACCTACGCCATAGGTGTGTTGTCCGGCAGCCAGGCGGACGCGCTCGAGAGCCTCAAGGCGCTCGCCAGCGATGGTGGAACCGGCGAGCCCTTGCTCGTCGACCCGGGCAGCGATCTCACAGGGCAGTTCTTGAGCGCGCTCGATACGATCCGCCGCACGACGCTCGACTGCGAGTTCAAGCTGCCCGTCCCGCATCCAGCGACCCGCCTCGAGCTGGATAAGGTCAACGTGCGCTTCACCGACGCTGCCGGCGTCGAAGAGAAGCTGATCCACGTCGGCGCCAAGACCAACTGCGAAGCCAACCCCAGGGGATGGTACTACGACCACGATCCGGCCACGGGCGGCAAGCCAAGCAAGATCCAGGTTTGTGACGACGTCTGCGAGACCTTCAAGAACACGAAAAGCGGGCGAGTCGATATCGAGCTAGGCTGCAAGACCCTGGTGCTGCTCTAGTTCCCGCCCAGAATGGCGCCGTAGCCGCTTACGTCCTCGCGGCCGTCCTCGCAATAGTAGACTATTGCTGCGGGGTCCGCTGCGGGCGCGCTGGCTCTGGCATCCATTCTGGACGGGAACTCCTCCGCTCGACCATGGCGCCGCAGCCGCTTACGTGCTCGCGGCCGTCCTCGCAATAGTAGGCCGCGGCGAGCAAGCGGTCTGTTACTCTACGTTGCGGCAGCTGTAGGTGATGTCCCAGCTGCTGAGTACGGGCGTTTGATCGTGCGTGCGATTCGGCATGAGCGTGAACCGGACTCGACAGAAGGGCAGGTAGTTGCTGTCGGCGCCGATGCCGACGCCCAGATCGAGGGGTTGACCGGTGTGCCAGCATGTTCCCGCAGCGCAAGCGGCGTCCGTTGCGCAGTCGGCGCCGGTCGTACATTTGGCTCCGTTGACGAACTGACAGACACCGTTCGGGCCGCACTGCCCTGTGCGCGCGCTGCCCTTGACGGGCCGGTTCACACAGTCGAGGTCGGTGCTGCAGCTGTGGGCGGCGTACACCGAGCCCACGGCTTCGTAGCTGCAACCGTCAAGCCCGGCTTCGGTGTCCGCCGTACAAGCCTCGAAGCGGATGCTGGTGTCGCTGGGCATGGACGCGCTGAAGGTCAGGTCCTGCCAGTCCGGTCTTTCGTTGGTTCCGCAGCCGTGCGGCGGCAAGTCTTGCCAATAGCTGCCCGGGCGCAGGATCGGCAAGGCCGCGCACGACGTGCGGGTATCCACCAGCTTGTCGTAATGGACGCTCATCGTGCTCGAGGACTGGTAGCTTTGCGCGAAGACCGCGCCGTGGACCTCGACTGGAGACATGGAAAAGCTCGCGCTGGCGTTCGGAGCGTAGAGGTTTCCTGCCAGCTTGAAGCCCGGGTCCAGGGAGATAGCGCTTGCATCGTGGACGTAGAGGCGAAAATTGCCGGGGTGGTTTGGGGAGCCTATGTGCAGCGCAGAGCTCGAGCTCAGGGCACCCTTGATGAAGAGGTCGAGCTCGGCGTCGGGCGCGAGATAGATCATGAAGAAGGAACTGCTGTCGAATGCGCCCCCGAGGTAGAGCGCGGTTCTGCCGTGCACCGCAAGCACCCTCGGCACCTGATTATGGATGCTGTCCAGGTAGTAGTGCCCGCAGGGTAAGCGCAGATGGGCCGGCGCGCTTATGGGCGCGCCCATGCTCCACAGGGCCGGGTCGAGCCCGATGAGCGCGTTGTCGTTGTCGAGCTCGTGCGCATCGACCACTGCGGCGATGTCGATGGGCTCGTTCGGGGGGCAGGCGCGGCAGGGTAGACTCTGGGCTGCGCTGGTGCCGTACACGGTCAGCGGCGCGCCGACGCTCTGGGTGGCCGACGGGTCATAGAGCAAGTCACCCCAGACCGTGGTCTCGGCCGAGATGCTGATGGCGCCGGTGTTGACTCCGATGTTCCCGCCGAGCTCACCAGGAGCATACGGTCCCAGGGCGCTGTTGTAGGCATCGACGAGCAGGCTCGCCTGTTGATCGAAACCATCGCACGAGCACAGCGCGTGATCGAAGATTTCGTTCGCGAGATCGATGGCACAGATCGGAGTCGATCCGTCGCTGATGTCCAGGGGCGGCCCACCGCCCGCGCACATGGCAGGCTCCGTATAGGTGACCGCAGTCGTCCTGCAGGTACTCCAGACGCAGCCTCGTCCGGCGGCGCAGGTGTTGCCGCAGAAACCGCAGTTGTCGTTGTCTGCGTGCAGGTTGACACACGTGTTGTTGCACGGGTGCAGCCCGGGAAGACACGTGGCCTGACACCGGCCGGCCGAACAGGTTTGGGTGCCGGTACAAACGACGCCGCAGTCGCCGCAGTTGTTCGGGTCGGTCGAGACCGTCACGCAACCGCTGCCACAGTCCTTTTGGTAGCTGGGACACACACTCGCGCCGCCGGCGTCCGGGGCGGCCAGCACGATGCTGCCTCCGTCGCGAAACGCGATGTTGTCCGTAACTCCGGCATCCATGAGGCTGTCGATGGGGTCGCTGACCTTCCTGCACTTGAGGTCGCAGGCACTGCACGGGGCGCCGCCGGCGTCTGGATCGGTCCTGGAGGCCGCTTCGCTGTCGGACGGCAGGTAGTCGTGCACGGATTCGCAGCCGGTCCAGTGGCCGTCTCGGCAGTAGCGGCTGCCGCGATGGCAGACCGTGAGGCCCTGCACGTTCCTCGTTTCAGGCAAGCTGCATTCGATCGGCGCCTGCCCTTCGGCGCACGCGCACCCCTCGGAGGGGCGTACACAACGACCGCAGCCGCGCTGCACCTGGGGATCGTTGTCGTTGCAGTCCGTTCCCTTGAGGCAGCCCCGGCCGAAACCGTCGCCGTCGCGGTCAACGCACCCGCCTGCGCCCTGACCGTATCGGGCTGTGGGAGCCGCGGTGGATCCGTCCACACACGCGTTCAGAGCGACACAGAACGCGGCCACCAGCCAGGGGTTCGAACCTAGACGACGCGCGCGCATACCAATCGAATATCCGAGCCATTACTCTAGCAGTCAAACAATCTATCCACAAAGGAATTGTGCTGATACATAAGAGTACTACAACGTACGATCACGCATCCATTCTCACCTTGTTTTCTATGGTGCTTGTCCGCAACTGTCGGTCTTGTGCAGCGGATGTAGTCACAACGAAGCGAAACCTGACCATGTAACCGTTCAGGCCCCTGGGAGTCGGGTCTTCAGGAGGTTTTCTGGGTGAGCGGGCCCGCAGGAATCGCCCGACGAGTACTGTGCGGCTGCGGTTGGAATCAGCTGCAGCGCAGGGCGAGGCCGAGGACGAAAGCCGCCCAGAAAGCCGCCTGGGAAGCCGTCGTAGAGGCGAACACCCCGGTGAACGCCCGACTGTGGCTGGTGCTGTGATAGAATGATCGTGTGCTTGCGATGCCCAGATCGGGCGTCCGGCCCTGCGCTCGTCCGAGCTTGCTTGTTGTTTTTTGGGCGGTGACGGCGTTGCCTTTGGGGGCATGCCAGCAGGGTCAGGGCGCATCGGCTACGGCGCCTCCGGTCTCTCGTGCAGGCTCGGGCGGCGGCGGTCGGGCAGGTCACGCGCCGATCGGGGGCAGCGCAGCGCCCGGAGATGCAGGGATCCCGACACGGCCCGACAGCGGGCTGGCAGCGCCGAGCCCGGTCACGATGAGCAACGAGTGCCCCGTGCTCGAGCTTGGCCGGGACATGACCGAACGTGGCATGCTCTCGGCGCTTTCGATCATGAAGACGGCGAACCGCGGGCTGCTGGCGTACGTCGCTCCTGGTGAGCCGTGCGGCGATGAGTTGACACTGGGGCTTTCGCCGAGTCTCAGGCAGCCGCCGCAGTTGTGGGCCATCCGGCCGACGGGTGCGTGCGACGTGCTTGCGGCACCGGCGTTGAGCCCCAGCGGTCGCCGGTGGCTGGCGGCCTGGGTCCACAAGCCGTTGGGCTCGTCCGAGGTGCGGGTCGCAGCGCTCGATCCCGGCTCGGGTGCGAACAGCAAGCTTCAGGACCGGCGGCTCGACCAAACCGGCTGGCGCAAGACTTCGGTCGCGCTGGTGGGCGACGAAAGCTCGGCGCTGGCTGCTTGGGCCGAGACCGACCCCGCCAGCGGCCAGCGCTTCATCAAGGCGCGCCGAGTCACGGCCCAGGGCGCACCGGCTGGCATCGAACACACGGTGGCGGCGCTTGGTGACGAGCAGGCCTTT
Organism: Pseudomonadota bacterium; assembly: GCA_022361155.1. NCBI lineage: Bacteria > Pseudomonadati > Pseudomonadota > Pseudomonadota bacterium. Next base: position 15,910 of record JAKSBK010000080.1, on the reverse strand, counting down.
GACCTTGGGCTGGGGCCGGTCGGCAACGGGGCTACGGTGCTGGCCTATCGCACGCAATCACCCCTCGGCAGCCAGGTGCGGCTGCAAGTGCTGGACTCCGAGGGCCGGGCTAGTGGTTCGAGCCAGGAAGTCTCCAAGGCTGCCTTTGTCGCGGAGCACGTCGACCTCGCGACCGGCGCCGAGGGCGGCGCGATCATGTACTCCTTCACGATCGGAGGTGCGAGCCGTCAGATCCGACTGCGTCGCATCGATGCCATGGGCAGCGTGGTGGGCGCGGAGCTGCCTGTCGTGTCCAACCCCTTTCAGGGCACCGGTGCTTCGATCGCGCTGCATCCCCAGGGCTACGTGGCGGCCTACCGCGCCTTGCGCGGGGGCGCGGTACGGGAGCCGAGCATTCGCGTCGCATTCCTCGATCGCGTCGGAACGCTCATCGAGCGGACCGACGTATCGCTGGCGGCAGAAGCAGGCGATCCGCCGGCCATAGACGTGGGCAACGACGGCCGCATGGCGCTGGCCTGGAGCGACATCGAAGCCGGCATGCGCCGCCTGAGGGCGGTTCAGTTTCCTTGCGCCGAGCCTCGAGATCCCATGGCGCTGCCTGACCCGGCCCTGTGCGGCAACGCGCGGCTCGACCAGGACGAGCCTTGCGATGATGGCAACCAGCTGGACGGCGACGGTTGCACCGCCCTGTGCCGGCGGGAGCCGGGCTTTGCCTGCTTGCCCGGCAACCCCAGCATCTGTCTGGCCAGGGGAGCCCATGCTGGCGTGGGCCAGGACCACAGCTGCGCGCTGAGGAGCGACGGGACCAGCCGGTGCTGGGGCGCCAACGCAGCCAAGCAGCTGCAGGCTCCCGCACAGCAGCTGGTGCAGATCACGAGCGACGCTTCCCACAATTGCGGGATCGAGCCAGATGGCACGGTCCTGTGCTGGGGCTCGGACTACCACCAACAGCTAGCCGCACCCAAAGGGATCTTCATGCAGGTCGAGGCGGGATTCGACTTCAGCTGTGGGCTGCGTCCGAGTGGAGTGGCCGAGTGCTGGGGTTTTGGCCACGACGGTCGCACCAAGGCGCCCGCAGGCAGGTTCGAGCAGCTGTCCACTGGGGGCGACCACAGCTGCGGGCTGCGCAGCAACGGGAGCATTCGCTGCTGGGGCGCAAACGAGCACGGACAGCTGCAGCCGCCAGCAGGGCGCTTTGTCCAGGTGTCATCGGGGGATCGGCACAGCTGCGGCCTCAAGGACGACGGCAAGGTCGTGTGTTGGGGCTTCGATCTCTTTGGTCAAGCCAGCGCCCCCCCGGACTTTTTCACCCAGGTTTCCGCCGGCGAGCACGTGAGCTGCGGCCTGCGCGCCGACTCGAGCTTGCTGTGCTGGGGTCGAGACCGCGATGGCCACCTGATGGCACCGGCTGGTCGATACAAGCACGTCAGCGCCGGCTACCGGCACAGCTGCGCCGTCACCAAAGCGGACACCGTCACCTGCTGGGGCCACAACGAAAGCGGCCAAACCAACGTGCCACAAGCCTTCCAGTGAATCCGCTTGCCCGCCGGGGAGTGTTTCTGACGATGCTTGCTTTGGCGCGCCGGCACGTGCATCGACCTGCGCCCGGGGTCTCGTTGCTCGACGGGGACTTGAGCGCACGCGTGCATGCGCTCGTGGACCCGCGTCGCGGCTGGCGGCGCTGGCCCCATGTGGTGTTCCAGGTAGGGTTGGGTAGCACCGTGCTGGCGATCGTCCTTTTCTCGGAGCACGTGCATCACACCCTCGAAACCGTGCTATCGCTGCTTAGCTAGGTGATTGTGGGCCACGCAGAGCGTACCGCCACCGCTGAAATTCCGACCGCTGCTCGGAGCCGTTTGTCGCCCGGATGGCTCGCCGCGCTGATCCTTCTGCCCGGTCCGTGCGCCTTCATCCACACGCTGCAAGCGCAGGCGTTGCTGACCGAGGCAGAGGTGATTCGCATCGCTCGCGAGCGAGCACCCGCAGCCGCAGTAGCGCTGCACACCATGCGGCTCGCGGACGCGCAGGAGCGAACTGCAGGGTTGATGCGCAATCCACAGCTAGGCTGGCAGAGGCAGGCGTTGACCACGGGTCCCTTCAGCGCGCAGGACGTGGTGACGGCAAGTCTGCGGGTGGACGTCGCGCGCCCGCTAGCGGTGCGTTCGCTTGCAGCCTCCAGGAGCGCGTGGATGCGCTCGGTGGCTTCGGTTGCGCGTAACGGCGCGCTGCTCGAGGCGCTGCATGCCTACTACGCGTTGGTGATCGCTGCGCGCCGTGTCGAGCTGCTCGACCGGACCCAGGCCAACCTGGGTGAAGCCTCGCGCGTGCTCGAGCGGCGAGAGCGTGCGGGCACGGCCTCTGGATACGAGAGCGCGCGTCTGCGGATCGCGCGCGAGCTAGCGGGCAGTCGGCTTGCCCTGGCGGTCGGCTCGCGGCGTGCGGGCAAGGCTCGGCTTGCCGGCTTGCTCGGGCTGGAGGCGAGCAAGCTTCAGGTGGCTGCCTCGCTGCGGGTGGCGGTGTTGGATCAACCGCAGGTGTTGCTGGAGCGGGCGCTCGAGGGGCGCCAAGCCGTCTCGCATGCCCGGCGCTCGCGGACCTTGGCGCGCGTCGCGGAAAAGCGGGCCGCTTGGACCTGGCTGCCCATCTTCAGTGTGACGGCCGGGGCCAACATGGAGGACATGCGCTACGGCTATGCCGCGGGTTTCGCGCTCAATGTTCCGTTGTTCGATCATGGACAGGCGCTTCGCGCTCAAGCGGAGGCGCAGCGCGCGCTCAGCAACGCGCGGCTCGAAGCTCTGGAGCGCACGCTGAAGGCCGAGATCACGGCCGCGCATGCTGTGTACGAGGCGGCGAATGCGGAGCTCGAGCGCTTCGAGCGCGTAACCGCGGAGCCGCTCCAGACGCTGCTTCAAGCAGCCTACAGCGGGTATCGCGAGGGTGAGCGCTCGCTGGTGGAACTGCTGGACGCGCAGCAAGCCCAAACGCAGGCGGCGCAGCGCAGGCTGGAGCTGCTGCTGGCGGCGAAGCGAGCGGAGGCGGAGGTGCGGGTTGCGGCGGGAGAGCTCCCGTGAGGCGGGCGATGCTTGCGGGTTGCGCACTGGCGCTGATGGGATGTGAGAGCGGGGGGGCGCGCGGTCACGAGCATGGGCATGGGCATGGGCACGGACACGGACACGGCGACGGCCACGGCGACGGCCACGATCACGACCACGACCACGATCACGGCCACGGCCACGGCCACGGCCACGGCCACGGCCACGAGGTGGTGCGGGTTACCAGGTGGACGGAGAGGATGGAGTTGTATGCGGAGCATGGGGTTGCGTTAGCGGGGGAGGCTTGGGAGTTCGTGGCGCACCTCACGCTGCTCGAGGGATTCGAGCCGTTAAAAGAGGCGTCGGTGAGATTGGAGCTGCAGGGTGGGGGCTCGCTGCTTGCAGAGGCCTTGCACGGTGTGCGGCCGGGGGTGTTCCGGGCGACGATGGTGGTTGCTGCTGCAGGGGTCTACAGTGCCAAGGTGGTGGTTGCCCGACCAGGTAGTCGGGAGACGGTGGGCGGATTTCAGGTGCGCATGCACGAGAGCGCGCGCGCGGCCAGGCATGCGCGGCAGGACGCGAAGCAGGCGAGCGATGAAGCCATCGAGTTTCTCAAAGAACAGCAGTGGCAGATTCCGTTTGCAACCGCAGAGGTGGTGCGCGGCCAGGTTACGCCGTCGCTGGTGGTGTCGGGGGAGGTCGTTACGCCACCGGGCGGGCAGGCGGAGGTCGGAGCAGCCATTGCGGGTCGCGTGGTGGCACCGAGCACGGGGTTGCCAAGGCCAGGGCAGAAGGTGACGCGCGGGGATCTGCTCGCGGGCCTTGCCCCGGCGCCCACCGCGCCGGAGGCTGGGACGCGGGCGAAGTTGGAGGTCGTGCAAGCCAGGGCCCGAGTGCAGGCCGGCCGCGCCGCGCTGGCACGCGCCAGGCGCTTGATCGCAGCGCGTGCCATCCCGCGGCGGCAGCTTGAGGATGCGCGGCGAGAGCTGCGCGTGGCCGAGCAGGCGCTGTCGGCAGCCAAGCGCGCCCAAGCCTTGTTCACGGGCGCTGCAAGCGGTAAGGGCGGCGGGATGTATCGGGTGACTGCGCCGATTTCCGGAGTCGTGGTCGAGGTGCGGGCGACCACCGGCAAGTCGGTTGCGAGCGGACAGCTTCTGTTTCGGATCGTCGACCTCGGCGAGCTCTGGCTGCGAGCGCGCGTTCCCGAGCACGATGCTCCACGCCTGCGCGCCGAGCTGGACGCGAGCTTCTTGCTGCCGGGGGTCGACTCGTGGCAGCCGCTTCGACTTTCCGGAGAGCGGCCGACCGCTTCGCTCGTCAGCGTGGGGCGAACAGTCGACCCGCGCTCGCGCACGGTGGACGTCATCTACGCCCTGCGTGAGCCCGATCCACGCCTGCGCGTGGGCGCGATGGTACGCATGGCCGTGCCCGCGGGCGCGACCTGGCAGGGCGTGGTCGTGCCGAGCGACGCGGTGCAAGAACAGGACGGTCAGCCCCTGGTCTACGTGCAGCTGGATGGGGAGCACTTCGAGGAGCGCCGGGTGCGGGTGGGCCCGAGCGCCGGGGACACGTTGGGCGTCGTACGGGGTCTACGGGTTGGCGAGAGGGTGGTCACGCGTGGAGCGGCAATCGTGCGCCTGGCATCGCGTACCTCCGGCGCACCTGCGCACGGGCACGTCCATTAGGCGTCGGCTGCCATGATCGAGTTTCTGCTACGTCTCTCGCTGCGACGGCGCTGGCTGGTGCTGGGGGCAGCCAGCGCCTTGTGCGTCCTGGGTATCATGCGCGGCGCACAGATGCCCGTGGACGTGTTTCCCGATTTGACGGCACCGCGCGTCACGATCATCACCGAAGCCACCGGCCTGGCTGCCGAGGAGGTGGAGCAGCTGGTCACGTTTCCGATCGAGACCTCGGTCGCCGGCGTGGTCGGGGTGCGCAGGGTGCGCTCCGCATCGGCGCCGGGGATTTCGCTCGTGTGGGTCGAGTTCGACTGGGATACCGAGGCCACCGTGGCCCGCTTGCGAGTCACGGAGCGCCTGCAGGGGCTGGCTCCGCTACCTCCCGAGGCGGACGCCCCTTTGCTGGCGCCGCCCACGTCGGTGATGGGGACCATCGCCTTCGTGGCGCTGCGCTCGGACACGATCGATGCGCTCGCGCTGCGCCGCGTGGCGGAAGTACAGGTGCGGCGGCGGCTCATGGCCGTGCGTGGCATTTCCCAGGTGATCGCGCTGGGGGGACTCCAACGCCAGTACGAGGTCCTCGTGGACCCCGATCGTTTGGAGCGCCACGAGCTCACGATCGATCACTTGGTACAAGCGCTCGCGCGGGGAAACCAGAATACGCCGGGCGGCTACGTGGTGGCCAAAGGGCAGGAGGCGGTGGTCCGTGTGCTCGGCCGCTCGCACAGCACCGGCGATCTCGCCCGCATTCCCGTGGCGCTGCGGGGGGGCGTGCCGATCCTGGTGCGCGATTTGGCACACGTGCGCCTGGGCTCGGCACCCCCACGCGGTGCGGGCAGCTACAACGCCGAGCCAGCGGTGATTCTGAACATCGTCAAGCAGCCCGGCGCCGACACGCTCGAAGTCACCGAGGGCATCGACGACGCATTGGATCAGCTCGCGCGACCCCTGGCCGCCCAGGGCGTCAGAATCCACCGCGACCTGTTTCGACAGGCGGACTTCATCCAGACAGCGGTTCAGAACCTGCTGGCGGTGCTTCGCGACGGCATGATCCTGGTGATCGGCGTGCTCTTTCTCTTCTTGTGGAGCGCTCGTCCGACGGCCATCAGCGCGCTGGCGTTGCCGCTTTCCCTGCTCACTTCGGTGCTGGTGCTCGATCAGCTTGGCTTGCGCCTGGACACCATGACCCTCGGTGGCTTGGCCATTGCGGTGGGCGAGCTGGTCGACGATGCGATCGTCGACGTGGACAACGTGGTGCGCCGCCTGCGCGAACGAACGCACCAACCGGAAAGCCAACGTGCATCCGTCCTTCAGACCGTGTTCGACGCCACGAGAGAGATCCGGCCTTCCATCGTGAGCGCCACCGCCATATTGATGCTCGTCTTCGTGCCGCTGCTCTTTCTCGAGGGACTCGAAGGTCGCCTGCTTCGCCCGCTGGCGCTGGCCTATCTGGTGTCGATCGCATGCTCGCTGGTGGTCGCCGTGACAGTGACGCCGGCCTTGTGCTCGCTGCTGCTGCCGAGCGCGACTCGCGCGCGGTGGGGGCGTGAGCCGCCGTTGTTCCAGCAAATGGGCAAGCTCTACGCGCCGGTGCTCGGGTTCGCGCTGCGCCATCCTCGAAGCGTGGTCGGTGCAAGCGCGCTCGTGGTGGCGGGTGGGTTGAGCGGGCTCGCGCTTCTGGGTCGAGAGTTCTTGCCCCAGTTCAACGAAGGCGGGCTCACGATCGCGGTGCTCACGATGCCCGGGACTTCGCTCGAGCAGAGTGACGCCTTGGGTGCGCTCGCCGAGCGCGCGCTGCTGCGGGACCCCGCGGTCGTGTCCACCGGACGCCGCACGGGCCGGGCGGAGCGCGACGAGCATGTCCAGGGCGTGGAGGCTTCGGAGATCGAGGTCCGATTGCGGGCGGATGACCGCAGCAAGGCGCAGCGTCTCGCCGACATCCGCGACCGCTTGTCGGGGGTGCCCGGCATCCAGTTCAATCTCGGGCAGCCGATATCTCATCGTATCGACCACATGATCTCGGGCCAGCGGGCGGCGCTCGCGATCAAGGTCATCGGCGAGCGTCTGGACGAGGCACGCGCGGTCGCCAAGCGCGTGCACGATGCGGTTCAAGGCGTGCCCGGGTTGGTGGATCTCGCTCTTGAGCAGAGCGTGGACATTCCGCAGCTGGTGGCACGCGTTCGGCCCGAGCAAGCCGCGCTCTACGGCCTGTCTCCGGGTCATGCTGCCGAAGCGATTGGCACCGCGCTCTGGGGCAAGACGGTAAGCGGCGTCTACGAGCAGGGTAGCGTGACGGATGTCGTGGTACGCTATCCGGCGGCCGTTCGGCGTTCGCTGGCCGCCGTGCGCGCCACGCGCGTATCGACGCCCTCGGGCGCCGTCGTGCCGATCGCCGCGCTCGCTGAGGTCACGCGTGCCCGGGGTCCCAACTACATCATGCGCGAGAGCGTCGAACGACGGATCGTGGTGACCGCCAACGTCGCCGGACGAGACCTGCACCGGGTCTACAGCGAAGTGCGAGACCGGGTGAACCAGCGCGTCCCGGTACCTTCCGGTATGCGGATCGAGTTCTCGGGCCAGTTCGAGCGCGAGCAGGCCGCGACCTCACGCCTGCTGGTATTGGGCGGCCTGGCGATTCTCGGGATCGGTTTGATCGTGGCTGTGACGCTGCGCAGTCTGCGCCGCGCAGCGATCGTGCTGGTGAATCTACCGCTCGCGATGGCCGGCGGCGTCGTCGGTGTGTTCCTGAGCGGAGGCGTGCTCTCGGTGGCGAGCCTGATCGGTTTCATCACCCTGTTTGGGATTGCGACGCGCAACGGCATCCTGCTCGCCACACGTGCCCGAGCGCTCGAGCTCCAGCATATCGAGCGCGAGCAGGCGGTCGTTCGGAGCGCTCGGGAGCGTCTAGCCCCCATTGTCATGACCGCGGTTACGGCGGGGTTGGGCCTATTGCCGCTCGCGTTGGCGCTGGGCGAGCCGGGCAGCGAGATCCAGGCGCCCATGGCACTTGTCATCCTCACGGGACTTGCTACGTCTACTCTGCTCAACATGATGATCGTGCCGGCCCTGCTGGCGCGCTGGGGCGGTGAAACGCGGGCCGTGGACGATGCCTTGAGAAGCTAGCCTGGGCCGGCGGCTGAGCTCACCTGGTATTGGAAAGCTGCTTTCGTATGCAAAATGGTGCATAGTTCATCGTGCGGCGGGTCCCCAACCGAGCGAAACATGAGACTACAACGGCATTGCTATGCATTGGACCTCAAGGACGACCCGGCGCTAATTGCCGAGTACAAGGCGCATCATGAACAAATCTGGCCCGAGATCGCCGACAGCATTCGTCAGGCCGGCATTGTCGAGATGCAGATCTTCCTGGTCGAGAATCGACTCTTCATGATCGTGGAAGCCGACGATTCGTTTTCTCCGAGAGCAGTGTCTTTCCCAGGCGAGGTACCGTCCCCAAGCGCGGTATCGTCCCCAGGCGTGGTGCCGGCAGCGGATGCGAGCCATCGGAAGGTGCGGGAATGGGAGACGTTGATGTGGCGTTACCAACAGCCGCTCCCAAAGGCCGAGCCCGGTGAAAAGTGGCGGCGGATGGAGAAGATCTTCGAGCTGGGATCCCAACCCATGCGCTCCTAGCTTGCGGAGGGAGCGGCGCCTGCCTTTTCGAAAGAACGACGATTCATGGGAAAGAGACACGATTCGACGTCGCGCTCGTTGTCCGAGCGAGCCGAAGCAGGGCATGGCTGCGGGAGCGAAGCGCCCGAGCGCTTGGCCGGTGCTCAGGCTCCCGCGGCGACTCCCAAGCGCCCTTACTTCGTTCTGCTTCACCCGCGCGACAACGTGCTGGTGTGTACCCGCCCTGTCGCGGCCGGCCAGGGGCAGGAGGTGGACGGTCGCAGCCTGCCCGCACTTGACGCGATCGAGATCGGCCACAAGATAGCACGTGTGGATCTTCGCTCGGGTGACCCCGTGATCAAGCTGGGTGCCACGGTGGGCACGATGACAGCCGATACCGCCCGCGGCGCACACGTTCACCTCGAGAACATGCAGAGCAACTACATCCCCTCGCACACCCGACCTGCGCCGTCCGCCGGCCCCTCGGCGCCCAGTCGTTCCAACGTTCAACACGGCGGCCCCGGAGCCTCGCGTGGGGATCGCACCGAAGGAAGCGGTGATAACCTGTGAGCCGTTCGGCGCTTCCGGAAGTCGGCAAGCCGTCGTCGAGGGTGAACATGCCGGTGAACGGTTACGATAGCGTGGTGGCGAGGTACCCGCCTGACTGGGGCCTGAGCAGTTACGTGTGGAAGGACCGCAAGGTGCAATGGTGAAGGGCTACCTGCGTGAGGATGGTCGCAAGGGCATTCGCAATGTCGTAGCGGTGACCTACCTCGTCGAGTGCGCACATCACGTCGCGCGGCGGATCGTATCGACCGCAGATCGACCCGATGTACAGCTGATCGGTTTTCCCGGCTGCTACCCCAACGACTACGCCTTCGGGCAGATGAAGCGCCTGTGCTGCCACCCCAATGTGGGGGGGGTGGTCATCGTGTCGTTGGGCTGCGAGGGCTTTGATCGCGGCCGTCTGGCCGCGGCCGTCGAGGCGAGCGGCCGCCCCTGCACGACGCTAGTGATTCAAGACGAGGGTGGGACCCTGGCAACGCTTGAGGCCGGGCTCGAAGCCGTGCGCAGCGTGCGCGCAGCGGCGGACACGACGCCACGCGTGGACATGACGCTAGCCGACCTCGTGGTCGGCACGATCTGCGGGGGCTCCGACGGCACCAGCACTATTTCCGCAAATCCAGCGGTCGGACGCTGCTTCGACCAGCTGGTAGCCGAGCAGGCTCGCTGCATTTTCGAGGAGACCGGCGAGCTGATCGGCTGCGAGCAAACCATGGCAGAGCGTGCTGTCACACCGGAGCTGGGGGACGCTATCAAGGCGGCGGTAGAGAAGGCCGCCGGCTATTACGCGACGCTGGGCTACGGCAGCTTTGCGCCCGGCAATGCGGAGGGCGGGCTCACGACCCAGGAAGAGAAGTCCATGGGGGCGTATGCCAAGTCAGGTGATTCGCCGATCAGCGGAGTCATCAAGCCCGGCGAGCTGCCGCCGGGTCCCGGGCTGTACCTGCTGGACGTGGTACCGGACGGAGAGGTGCGTTTCGGTTTTCCCAATATCTCGGACAACGCCGAGATCTGTGAGTTGATCGCCTGCGGCGCGCATTTGATCCTGTTCACCACGGGTCGTGGCTCGGTGGTGGGCTCTGCCATCTCGCCAGTCATCAAAGTCTGCGCGAATCCGGAGACCTACCGGCGCATGGCTGGCGACATGGACATCAACGCGGGGCGCATCCTGGATGGCTTGGCCGATGTGGACGAGGTGGGCGCGGAGATTTTTGACGAGGTGTGCAGGGTTGCCGGGGGAGGCGAGAGCAAGTCAGAGGCGCTCGGTCATCAGGAGTTCATCCTAACCTACAAGTACTTCGAGCCCAGCGGTCCGTCCTGCCTGCCTACGCTTCAAGCTCGGACGGCAAACCAGCCGCGCGGCCTGACTGCCCGCGAGGCGGCAGGTTGAGCGCTCCTTAACCGATGCTGCCGTAGCCGATGTCGCGCGATATCCGAGCCGCAGCCCGCGTCATGTCCTTGATGACACGCGGGACGGTGTTCTTGGGGTGCCGTGGAATGCAGGGGCACGACAGCACCGCGTGTGCTCCACCACGCGGTCCGAACACCGGCACCGAGAGGTCAACAATGCCGGAGATCACCACGCTGGGGAAGATGTCGTGTCCGGCCGTCTGGATCCGACCTAGCACGGATGTGAGCTCCTTGTAGCGCCTGGCCGAGAGTTTCGCTTTCAGCTCGTCGAGCCAAATGGCCTGGATGTCGGCCGGTGCGAAAGCCGCCAGGACGCGCCCGGACGCGCCTTCATGAAAGCCCAGCGTGCGACCTGGCCGTACCGAGACGCCGACAAAAGCTGGACTGTCGACCTGCGCGATCACCACCGCCTGCTGATTCTGCGGCACGGCGAGATGGCACGACTGCTCGGTCTGCTCGACGAAATGGCGCATCGTGGGCAGCGCCAAGTCGATCAGCTTGGCCGTCGGGGGATGGGTGTGCGCGAGCTCGAACAGCTTCGATGTCAAGGTGTAGCGCTCGTTGCCAGGGCCCCGGCGGATGTACTCGTGTTGCTCGAGGCAGGTGAGCATACGGAAGATCTCGCCTTGCGAGCGTCCAAGCTGGCGGGCGATCGCGGTCTGGGTGTGGGCCCCGCCGTCCGCCGCCAGGAACTCGAGGATGGCGAGCCCCTTGTCGAGCGCTGGGACCGCGTAGCGCGGCTTGCCGGCAGTGGCAGGAGGGGAGTTCGATGCGTCTTTGGGCAAGGGTGTGTTCCTGGTTGCGTGCCGTGGCTTGGTCGCGCCCGTTGGAACAGGCTTCGACCGCACTTTGCGACGTGGTGTGCTATCTACATGGTAACAGGCTTCTCATCAGCTTGTGGTGGAGATTGTAGCCGTGCGGACCCCAGGCAAAGCTTGGGGCGTTCGCTGTGCCGCTGACCTACACGCGCTAGGGCTTCTACTCAGAATCGCGCCAGGCCGGCTTTCGTCCTCGCAAAATTCTGCGGGCGCGCTCGGTCTGGCATCGATTCCAAACAGACACCAGTCCCTAGCGGAGCATCCGATAGGTATAGGTTGCCACCTCCGCCCCTGGTTTCACTCCTGCATGTTCCGGCGCATCGTCGGGGCCGTCGCTGAACGGAACTGGCGTTGCGGATCGGCACACTGCACTGGGGATGCGGGCTACAGCAGCACCACGTTCAGCTTGCAGTCGTTGGAGCAAACGTCGTTGTTGATCCGATTGCCGTCGTCGCACTGTTCGCTGGGTGTGACGATCCCGTCGCCGCAGACCTCGCTGCAGCTCGACTTCGCACGCTCGAAACCGGTCAGCTCCAGCTCGAAGTTGGAGCCGCAGCCCCGCCGCTCCGCATGGAACAGGGCGATCTCGTACAGCTGCCCCGCCTGCAGTCCCAGCGGGCGCTCGTGTAGGACGCACGCGCCGACGCAGCTCGCCGTACCATCGGGATTCAAGGTGATGCTCGCGTCGAGGCGGCCGTGGATACCACCTAGATCGAGGGCCAGCTGCCCGCCCATGAACACCCACACATCATCGTCGCCGCTGAAGCTCAGCTCTTCGCCCCCGCGAAACGTGAACCAGTAGCGGGCCTCCGTGGTGAAGCTGAAGTTCCTGCTGCCACCGCAGGGACTCTGCTCCTGGCCCGTTGCCATCCAGCCGCGCCCGTCGATCGGGAAGAAGTCGCTTTGCGAAAAGTAGTACTTGCCTTGATGGGTTGCGTGACGACTCAACGTGAGGCTATCGGGGATCACGACCGCGAGCGGTCCACCGAGGTACCACTGATCCCACAGAGCCTTGGAGTGCGTCTGGCGACCCTGGCAGCCCGGGCCGAGCGGTGGCGGGATGGGCGGCGGCGGACCAGGAGCCGGCGGCTGTTGCTCGCACGCACCCGTGTACACCGGCTTGCCGCTGGGATCGAGCGTAGGCTCGACCATTCCTGAGGAAACGCCTTGAGTGCCCTCGGTGTCGGCGAAATCGGGGTGCTCGTGCTGGCTGTTGCCCATCGTGCTCCGGCTGATGAAGTCGCGGTAGACGACAGGGATCCTGAGCTCGGCGGGCAGGAACTCCGTGGCTCCCACGGGCACTGGCTGGCAGGCCCACCCAAGCTCGATCTGACAATGTGCCGAGCAACCGTCGCCGTCGAGGCGATTGCCGTCGTCGCAGCCTTCGCCCGGGAACAGCAGCCCGTCACCGCAGACTGGAGGGCAGGCACCCACGCTGCATTGGGGCAGCACAGCGCAGTCGTGGCAGCCATCGAAGGGATTCGTGTTCCCGTCCTCGCACTGCTCCCAGCCCTCCACGACACCGTCACCACACACCGTTCGGCGGCAAGTCGTCAGGTTGCAGACCCATCCGTATTCGATCCTGCACATGGCGGAGCAGCCGTCGCCGTTTGTCTTGTTGCCATCGTCGCACTGCTCGTCGAGCGCGCCGGACCCAAGCGCTGCCACGATGCCATCCCCACACTCGGCAGCGACACAGCGCACTCCGGCGGCAGGGCAGCGCCAGCCTGGTTCGAGCATGCAGGCACTGGAGCAGCCATCGCCGTCGAGGCGATTTCCGTCGTCGCACTGCTCGCTGCCCATGGCGAGGACGCCATCGCCGCAGAGTCCGGGAGCTGGGCCCGATCCTCCCGCCTGCGCCGCACCCGCCCCCGACGGCCCGGCCGCGGCGCCGCCCGCTGGCTGTCCCGCATGGTTTGCGGACTGGGCGCAAGCCACTACCAAGCCCGCAAACAAGACAGGCTTCCACACATGACCCTCACGCATACCAGGTTCCTCAGCTTCCCCTTAATGCCCACAACGCAGGTATCGGTCACGGATTTTCTTGGCCTGTTGCGATGTTGCGCAAAAAAAACGCCACAATACTATGCAATTGCACGATTTCGGGATCCAGGCTTGACCGATCAAGGTCGGATCAGATGGGATGTGCCTGCGGCGATCCGGACCGGCTCAGGCCGCAGTTTCGGGCCACGTCGTCGCGGTAGGCCAGCCACGCAACCAGGACCCGCTGCATGGCGGCGACAACTTCGGCCCGGTTCGGTATCTCGGTGCCGCTGAGCACGCAGCGCCATGCTGCACTTCGGTGTTCGCCCTCCACGCGCCGATGCGCCTTGGTCAGCGCGAGGCTCTCTTCGGGTAGCCCGTAGAACCTCACCAAGGGATGGTCCCGCAGCGGCGGTTGGGGACGCTTTTTTGCAGCCTCCTCGAGCTCTCCTCGCTCGTAGCGCGTACCTTCGATGAAGATGGTGGTTACCGCGGCAGCGATCTCCCAGCCTCTGAGCTGAGTCAGTCCATCCAGCGTGTCCCGGTAGGCCCGGGCCCCAGGCAATAGCTCCACGTTGCGGAAGCGGGACAAGTCCATGCCCAACCCTCGGGGGTACTCCAGAAACAGCTCCGGATGCGGGCGACCCGCAACGAGACCGCCGGTCTCCTCTTCGTAGAGGTTTTCTGCCAACTCGCGCCGGACCTCCGGCAGAGGGCACTGCACGTAGGCTCGACCTACGAACACCGGAAAATCCCGAACGTAGGTTGCGTACTCCTGCTCGAAGTGGACGTGCAGGCGGTCCTTGGCCACGACCCCGGACGTGAACAGAGGCCAGGTCCAGTGCGTCTTTTGCTCCATGACGCCCAGGAGCGCTTCCCTGAATTCGTCGAGGTCCATTCGGCGCAGAGTAGACCGTGCATTGGAGCAGCGCCAACCTGGACGTGTACGGCTGGGACGGTACAATTGTCGGCCATGAGTCGCCCGATCACGCGGCAGGTGCTGCTCGTGCTCAGCGCCGCCCTTGCATGCGCAGCCTGTCGTCCACCTGAGCTGCGTGTCACCGTGGAAACAACCCAGGCCAATTCGCCTCTCATCGAGATCTCGAGCGCGCAGCGGGCGCTGCCGCCGGAGCTCAACGCCGGCGCTACCATTGCCGCGCTGCCGTGCCCGGCGGGCTTCTGCGAACTGGCGCCGGGTCAGAGCCTCGTCACGTTTTCGTGCAACAACGGGGTGTGCGACCCGAATCCGATCGAGCTATGGGTGCCCGCAACCGTGATCGACCTGGAAGCCTTCAACAGCGAGCTGCACACACTCGTGCGCAGCATCACGAGTATCGAGGTGCATTACATACGGCACGCCGTGTTGAGCAACAGCCTCACGCTGGGCCTACCAGGCATCGACCTGTATTGGGGGTCACAGGGCGTAGTGGACCGAACATCGCCCGGCGTATTCCTGCTGGGCCATCTGCCGCCTACCTCGCCTGGCCAGACCACGGCGCCGCAGCCCATCGCGCTGCAGCCACTCGGGTTGCAGGCGCTCACGGATCACCTTTTGTCGGTATCGCGTCGCTTTCAGGTTCTTGCGAGCGTGCCCATCGACCTCGCTCCCAACCAGCCGCTGCCCATGGGCTCGATGAGCATGGGACTGTCGTTTTCGATGACCTTTGTGGGCAGCGTCCTCTAACCTCGAGTTCCTGGCCACAATGGCGCCATAGCCGCTTGCGTCCTCGACAAGACCCTCGAAACAGCGCTGCTATTCCTGCGGTTTTGTCTCCGGGCTCGCGGGCCATGGCGCCATTGTGGCCAGGAGCTAACCGCCGTTGAGCTGCTGGGCCCGAGCCCCCTTGTGCGCCACGATGGCGGTAAAGAGTAGCCCGTGGCGCGTTGCCAGGCGGCGTACAACGGCGGTGCCGTCCTCCAACGGGCAGCGAAACGGCACCGTCTCCGGCAGCGATAAGTCGGCCTGGTGGCCGTTTTGGGCCAGGTGCTCCACCAGCTTGCCGCCTACCACGTTGGCCAGCTCCAGCACCGCGTCCTTGCGTTCCTCGCGCGACACCGCGGTCGAGCCTGTTATGCGATGCACTCCGGCATTGGCCGCGTCGGCCGGCACGGCCAGCACGTAGCGCAACGAAACGTCGCCGCTGAGCTTCACATGTGCGTTTACGTCGGACAGGCGGATTTCGCCCTGCAACGTCTCAAGCCCTTCTGCTTTGCACTGAAGCCCCCAGCGTCTGTAGAGCAGCTTGCGGGTCACGTCCAAGGCACACGAGACGGTGGATCGCATCGGGACGTCCTGCGGGATCTGTTCTGCCTGTGCGGCCAATTCCTCTTGCTGCTTGCGGTAGCGTTCGAAGGCCTGCTCCACCTCTTTCGCTTCAACGTAGCCGAGCTCCACGAGCGCCTCGCCGATCTTGATGTGCTCGCGCTGTTGCTCGGCGACCAGGCTGTCCAGCTGTTGCTGCGTGAGCAGACCAAGCTCGATCGCTGCTTCGCCAAAGAGCAGATCCTTGGCCGCCTGCAATGCGTTCACCTTCAGGACCTGCTCGAGCGTGAGCATTCCCAAACGCACAGCGTAGTCCCCAAGCGCAAGGTTATGCTCTTCCTGATGTTCCACAGCCGCCACGAGGTGACAGGGGGTGACGATTCCCGCCGCCAACAGAAACTGTCCGAAGAAGCGGATTCTCATGGTTGGTCTAGTGCCTCGCCACAGGAATCCTGGTTGGTTGGGGCCTGCAGTGGGGCTCGCTGGCAAGGCGGACCGACGAAGACTGCGGTTAATTTCGATGCTGTGCAGCGCATATTCGAGGAGGTC
>JAKSBK010000079.1 GCA_022361155.1 Pseudomonadota bacterium | reverse complement strand
TTCCGGTCGCGTCAAACACCGTGGTTTGGATCGCTTCGGACCATGGCGAGGCCTTTGGGGAGCACGGCTCTTTCGGCCACAGCTACACCCTCTTCGAGGAGGAGCTGCGGTCGCTTCTGATGGTGCGTGCGCCGGGTTTCGCACCCCGCGTGGTGCGCACGCCGGTCGCGCTCATGGACCTGTATCCGACGCTGCTCAATCTCGCGGGCATCGGCATGCCTCGAAAAGGATATGCTCGCAGTCTCGTGCCCCTGATGGCGGGCGCGCAAGCGTCGTCCGAGCCGCGCGCGATCTTCAGCGAGCTCTTGCCCGGTGGCTCCCTGCCGTTCGACCAGAAAGCGATGCGGCTCGGCAACGACAAGCTCATCTGGTGGGTGCGACAGGACGCGTACCAGCTGTACGATCTGCGGCGGGACCCCTCCGAGCAGACAGATCTGTCGGACACCAGGAGAGGGCGGGCAACACAGCTGCTTGGGATGCTGCGATCGTTCATGGCGCGCCAAGGCCTGGGCGCGCACCGCCGCAGGCAGATCCTGCGCCAGCACGTGCTGTCCGCTCCGCCGGCACGCCTCGACCGGCACATGGACGTTCGCTATCCCGGGCGCTTCACCCTGCTCGGATACGACCTGAGCGGGACCCGGTTGAAGCCGGGCGACCGCATCCGGCTCGAATTTTTTTACCGGGTGGAGGGCCGCATGCGCGAGCGTCTGTTCTTTCTGCTGGACTTCAAAGCACCGCCGGGCCATTCGCTGCCTCGCGAGTTTGGCGGGCGCCACTATCCAGTTCGTGGCAGCTACCACACCTCGGAGTGGCAGCCCGGCCAGATCGTGCGCGACGTCGTCACTATCGTGGTGCCGCCGGACTTGCGCACTCCCGTCCGACTCTCCCTTCACCTGAGTGTGATGATCAGGGAGAAGCGCAAGACGCTGGTTCCCCTCGGTATGAGCCACGGCAGTCTGCACATCGCCGATTTCAGCATTACGACTCCGTGAGCAGGCCGTGGCCCAGCCGACTTGAACGGCAAGCGTGGCTGTTTCGTGGTGTCCTGCTTGAAGCAGTGTTCTTGGATTGGCATTGCTTGCTCTTATCGATACTGATAGCGAATTTCGAAGTTCTCGCCTCGCCTGCAGAGCAAATCGTCGGATCCGTTGCCGTCGAAGTCGCCTATCACCGCGTTCCCTGGATCATTGCACCAGTTGAACTCCCACTGCCGCTGAACACCATCGAACTCGCCGTCAACATCTGCGAGAGAGATCGAGCTGGTCCCGCTCCAGCCAAGGCACGCCATATCGTCCCGATCGTCGTTGTTGAAGTCACCGACATACAGGGGGGCATTTCCGTAGCAGAAGCCCATGATGTGTGACCAGTCCTGCCTTCCGAACGAGCCGTCGCGCCTCGCAAGCGTGATCCACTTGTTACCATGGTCGGGATCGTGGCAAAGCATGTCGTCGTGGCCATCTCTATTGAAGTCTCCGATATGAAGCTCGTCTCGGCGGTAACACCACCCCAGCGGAGCGTTCCACTGGTTTCTTCTAGAGAACCGACCAGCGGCATCCGCATAAAGGATATACTTGTGTCCATTGCGCGTGTTGGTGCAGAGCATGTCGTCGTTACCATCTCCATTGAAGTCTCCGATATGAAGCTCGTCTCGGCGGTAACACCACCCCAGCGGAGCGTTCCACTGCCTCGCTCTGGAGAACTGCCCAGACGCGTTTGCATAGACGATAGACTTGTGTCCATTACGCGTGTTGTTACAGAGTATGTCGTCGTTACCATCTCCATTGAAATCTCCGGTATGAATCTCGCCGGTGCACCAGCCGGATAGCCCGCTCCAGTCGGTACCGTCGAACTGGCCGCGACGGTTCGCCAAATAAACTTCCATGGCGCTGCTTGAACGCAGTCCGCCGTCGCACAGCAGGTCATCAGCACCGTCCCCGTTGAAGTCGCCTGCGTACAGCCCACCTAACCTGCAGAAGCCGACTCCGTTGCGCCAGAGACGATTGCAATGATCGGGGAAGGTGGCGCAGTAGGCCTCACGGATTCCGTAGACGTCGTCAGGCTGCAGGGTGCTATAGCCGCCGCACATCACTGAATCTAGCTGGCCAGGCTGACAATCCCCCCAAACTCCCTCCCAGTAAGTGTCACCGAGGCTGAGCACGTGGCCTACTTCGTGAAGCACTGTCGCATAGCCGTTCCGGGAATATAGGTAGATCTCATTCGGCCATCGCGTTGGAAGCGCGAAAGCGCGGCCGTCAACATTGGACCAATTCACGTTCAGATGTTGCTGCCGGCAGCGGAAACGTATGTCGTTTCGTCTGGTTAGAGGTACCGTAGACGCGCCCTCGGCGGCCCTGAACCAGACGTCGAACGCCTGCCTGAGCATCCACTCGCGGCCCACTCGATTGGCCCTTGTCATACCGGAACCATAGAGACAGATGGTCACAGTGGAATGTGCCCGCTGCATCACGGTCCGATCCAACCACCATGTCACCCTGAAGGGCTGCCTTGCCACACCGAGTTCCTCGTCCGAGATTCTGCCGTCGACGGCTGCCGTGCAGCCTAGTGCTCCGGCCGAGCCCGCGATAAGCGCAGCACACACCACGTGCCGCCAGATCTTCAACCAACCAGGTCTATTGATTGGTTGTTGCCCTTTCATCCATTGCATGTCCTTACTCCTTTACGCCTTCCCACGAAGGACCGGTGGTCACCCAGCCGCTGCCGGAGGCAGCACGTCGTGTTAGGCAGCGCCCGTCTGATGCAGGGGCCATGCCAGCCCTTTCCTATGCGGTCAGATGGGCCTGACAGGCGCTCGGCGCCGGCCCACACCTGTCCCGCACGGTACTCGCGCTGGCACGGTACAGGTCACCTCGTGCATGTCGTGCACGCGTTGATGCAGGGCGTGCACGCTATCCAACTCCGCGGTGCTGCGTCATGCTCGGTCCGGAAGTTCGGAGCCGGGCACGAGGCCGCGGTTCTGCACAGCATCGAAATGAACCGCAGTCATCGTCGGTGCGCCTTGCCAGCGACCGACAGCCCTCGACGCCGATCGATCACAATCCCCTGGCAAGCGGTACTAGCGGGTCATCACTTCGATGGCGCCGGATGCGTGGCCGGTGCCCCAGAGTGTGGTGGCTTCGGCTGGGCTCACGAAGCGCAGCTCCCTGACCCCTTCGATCTGCGTGTCGCGCAGGTAGTTCGGGTTCAAGGTCTTGACGCCATCCGCATAGACGATCACAGGTGTCTGGGTCAGGGAATTGTGGCCCCTGGTGTTCAGCCAAAACGGCCGGTGGCGCTCGATGGCAGCCCAGGCCGTGGGAGCGAAGGACGGGTCGATATCCTCGACCTTCAGGACGTCTCTGGAGCCGCCGCCGTTGCGTGTTTCCAGGCCGCCGCAAGCGCTCACCGCCAGCGCGATGCCCACCGCCAGCGCAATACTCACCGCCAGCGCAATGCTCACAGCCAGGGCAGTGGCAACCGAAAGGATCCTGGCTTCTGATCTGGCGAGCATAGGGCCTCCGCTCAAAGCTAGCCTCCGTGGGCGCGCGACGCTAGCTACATGACGGTGCTAGAGTCTGATTTCGATCACGGCCTTGCGTCGCATTTCCTCGACAAACGCGCGTTCTTGCCGAGCCATGGCAGTCTCGAGCAGCTCGCGCTGGATGGGCACTCGAGCCTGCTCGAACGGCGGGAGCGCTTCGGAGCCACGCTGTCGCTCCCGGAGCAGAAAGATGTGAAGGCCGGATGGCCCTCGCACAACGGGGCTGATCTGCCCTGGCTCCAGCGTGAGGAGCGCTTCCTCCAGCGTGTCGGGCAGATCGCCCTGGCTCAGCCAACCCAGATCGCCGCCACCGTGTCTCTTCACGGCGGCATCGAACCCGGCGGCATCGATCGTCGCGCGCACGTTCTCCGCTCGGCGTTTTGTGGCCGCGACCACAGTTGCCGTTGCATGGTCCGGCACCGCAAAGAAGACGTGTTTGGCGTGAAAGCGCAGTGTGCGTCTCGCGGCTCGCAGCTGCGTATCGTATCGCTCGCGGACAGCAGCTTCGCTCACGTTGATCTTGCCCCGCACGCGCTGGTTGATCACCTTGAGCCGCATCAGCTGCCGGCGCACGTCGTTCTTGTACTGATGCTTGGACATACCCGTGCCTCGCACGGCCTTCCAGAAAGCGTCTTCGGCCAGGGAGTTCTGTTCCCGCATCGTGGTGATCGCTCGGCCCACCTCTTCCGCCGTTACATTCACGCGCATGTCGCGGGCGGTCTGCTCCATGAGTCGCTCGTCCACGAGCCTGTCTAGCAGGCCCTTGTAGATGCGATCGATTTGGGCCATGCGCTCGACTTCGGTCGCAGCCTTCATGGCCTCCGCAGTGAACGGCGCGGCCTTGGTGCGCAGCTCCGACAGCAGAACCGCGTCTTCGTTGACCACAGCAACCACGCGCTCGATTACTTCGCCATGCGCGCCGCCGGCGGCGAGCGCGCACGCGAGACCGATGGCAACGGCCGCAATTCGCATCATCGGCTTCATCTGGTGTCCTGCTTCTTCTTTTGGGGCGAGCGGGCCTTTTGGGGCTCGTGCACCCGTGCGCCCGTCCCCGGTCGAAAGTCCTCCGACGCGGTTTGGTTGCCTGCAGTCGTGGCGGCTTGCGCGTCATCGACTCGGACGTCCCGAAGCACTTCAAGGTGCTCCCGCACCTTTGCCTTCTTGCGCAACTCTGCGACGTACGTCTGTATCTTCTCTTCGCGCAGCTTGCGCCAGAGACGGTTTTGGATGAGCCTGCGCGCGTCTTCGAGACTTCGCCGCAGGGCCGGCCGACGAGCTGTCAGCTTGACGATGTGGTAACCCTGCGCGGACTTGATCAGGGTCGGGTGCACGTCGCCTTTCTGTTTCAACTCGAACGCGGCATCGGCGACCGCTGCGGGGACGAGCGGCTCGCTGGCTGCTCTCTGCTGTGGGCGGGAGAAAAACCGCAGGTCCCCACCGCGCTCGCGGCTGTCAACGTCCTTGCTGTGCTTGGCGGCCAAGGTGCGCCACAAGGCCATATCGGTTGGTTTCGTCTGCACCTTTCGCAGCACCCTGCTTGCCGCACGCTTGTCCTTGAGGAGAATATGGCTAGCGCGCACCTGTTCCGGTTTGTGGAACTCCTGCTGGTTGCTCCGGTAGTAGTCCTCGATCTGCGTGTCTTTGATGTCCGAGAGCTTGACGCTGGTCTCGAACCGGTCCTTCATCATCTGCTGCACCATCATCTGGCGGCGCAGCCGCTTGACGGAATCGTGCTGGTCGTAGCCCCTTCGGCGCGCCTCTGCGGCAAGGAGCTCAAAGCGAACCATGTCGCGGAGGAACTCCTTGCGGCGTTCAACGCTCGCGTAGCGGGCGCGGATATAGGGGGACTGCGAAGCCAGGCGTTCGGCGAACTCGCCTAGCGTGATGACGGCGTCGCCCATTTCCGCCAGCGGTTGGGACGCTTGCTCCTTGGTGAGTCCGTGCACGCGCTCTTCGCCCGAGGCGGCGGGCTTGGCCTGTGCTGGTTCGGTCCCGGAGCTCTGCTTCTGGCACGCGGCAAGCACGGCCAGGACCAGCCATCCGACATGAGCCCTCACGAAGCTGCGTGGCATTCGCCCCTCATGCTGGGCACCCTCGGCGCGCGGGTGGCACACGCACTCTACTCGCCTGCCCGCCGGCTGGCCAACACCTGGCGCATGGTGCGCTCGAGCGCATGCAGGTCAAACGGCTTGTCTAGGAAAGCGTCGGCACCGTAGAGCGGCGACGTCATCGCGTTGAGGTTGGCTCCGATACCGGTGAGCATGATGACGCCGATATCCCCAAGATCAAGGCTCTCGCGGATGGCCTTGCAGATCTCCCACCCGGAGCGACCGGGCATCATGACATCCAGCAGTACCAGGTCCGGTTTTTGCTGCGCCACCAATTCGAGGGCTTCCTCCCCGTCGCTGGTCTCGAGCACGTGCGTACCGAGCTGGGCTAGGTGTTGGCGTATGAGGCTGAGGATCTCCAGATCGTCATCGGCCACCAGCACGGTTGCGCTCTCGAGCCCAGTACGCTGTTTGGACTTCGCCATCGGGTGAACACCTCTCGTTGCAGCATCGCGGGGGCGCGGCGTGATGATGGCGCATGGTCGTCTGCACCACCCCAGCTGTCAATCGACAGCTGGGCCGGTTGACCATCTTGATGGGTGGTCCGCGAAACCCGCCCCTGCGGACCAGCCAATACCCATCGCGAAAAACGCCCGTTCCCGTTCAGAAATGGATGCCGGAGCGAGCTTCGGTCTGAGGACGAAAGCCGCTCTGGCGCCGTTTTGAAGGGGAACTAGCTCTTGTGCTCGGCGACCTCGGCGTCTCGCGCGCCCCTTCCGACGGGCTTGGCGGCGGACTCGTCCTGCACCTGCCGGTCGGTCGGGGTGACGTCGACCTCGTCGTCACCGCTGAAGCTGCGCTTGAAATTGCGAATCGCCTTGCCCATGCCTTCCCCGATTTGTGGCAAGCGAGCCGCGCCGAAGACAAGCAAACACAGCATCAGGATGATTACCAGCTCTCCCATTCCAAAATGTGGCACGTGCTCTCTCCGACAAGGCTGGTGCGGGCGAACCAGCGAGTTTCATCCCATTGTAGGTGTGCTGCGCGGGCAGCGCCAGTCCGGGGGCCGGCAGTGCGTGCGTCTCCTGTTACAGAATTTCCTTTTTATCTATATAATACATATAGTCTACTGTCTCCCTTGGAAGCCAGGCCCGGGAATGCTAGATCCCAAGGAAGGAGGTTGACCCTGGCCCCCGCGGCCGACGCCTGAGCTCTCGACTGCTCGTGTACGCATCCGACGTCCAGCAATGGTGTGCCGGTCTTGGGCACGCTGACACGCGGCCGCTCGAGCCGCCGGAGCTCGAGCGCCTGCACCAGCGAGCCCGCAAGCTGTCGCTGATAGGCCTGCTCAGTCTATGTGCTGTTCCCGTGGTGGTGCTGGCGGCACTGGTTGCGCTGCGATGGTTGCCCGAGCTGGCCGACCCCAAGCGCTTCACGCTGGTCTACTTCAGCGTCATGGCGGTGGCCGTCCCGCTGCTCATCCTGCGGGCCAAGGACCTGTTCACCCGCGTACGCGCGTTGCGGCATGACCTGGATGGCGGCCGCGTTGCCGGTTTCGAGGGGTCCCTGGAATCGCTGGATCCCTTCGATCTGCACGAGGAATTCGGCGATCGAGATCTGATTCGCCTCTCCAGGTTGGGCATCCTGCGCCCCGGCTGCGCGGGTCGGCAGCGGCTCGAGGTGCTCCCGACGTCGGGGATCTTGCTTGCCGCCAACGGCCGGCCGGTGTGGGATTGGCTGCGCTTGGCCGTGGGTCGCGCGGCGACGGTACCTCGCGCCATCTTCCTGTCCGACCTCCCGCCTGACGCTCCGCTGGAGCCCCAGCCGGGCACAGAGGTGAAGAGGAGGCCGCTAAGCCGGGCCGAGGCGCAGGAGCTGCGCGGGGCGATCAGCGACATGAAGCGGCTGCCGTGGTCGACGCTGGTGACCTACGCCTGCCTCGGGATCGCGCTGGTAAGCTGGGCCCGAACAGGCAGGCCTTGGCTGCAGGAGCACGTGCTGCTGCTCGCGGTGTTGAGCGCCAGCGCTATCGTGTTTCTCCTGCGCGACCGTCGCTGCTGGCAGCGAGCCTCGCGGCTCGATCAGGACCGAGAGCTCGGCTGGGTGGCCAGCATTGCGCCTCGGCCCGAGCATGCTCTTGAGGTGGCCGACCAAGACGAGTTCACGCGCGAGATCCTCGTGGCCTCGGGCGCGCCATGGACCTACGACGGTCGCCCCGCACCCTGGCGGCGAGCGTCGATTCGATGACCCGAGCTTGCCAGTTGCTCGCCGACTCGTGCACCTAATCACGGATACAGGACACTAGTGCCTCGCCACAGGAATCCTGGTTGGTTGGGGCCTGCAGTGCGCCTTGCCAGCGATCGCCAGCCCTCGACGCCAATCGATCACAATCCCTGGCAAGCGGTACTAGCCCTCCGGCGAATTTGGGCATTGCGGTCTCGTGGGCTACGCTCGGGGGGCGTCCTGTTCTCGGGCAGTCCTGTTGTCGGGCTACTATGCAAGTCGAGCGACCTGATGCGTCTGTACAACACGCTCGCCGGTTGCGAGCAAAGCCTTGAACCCTCGGAGCCGGGCCATGTACGCATTTACGTGTGTGGACCGACGGTCTACGACTACCCTCACCTCGGCCACATCCGCTGCTACGTGATCTACGACGTGCTCGTACGTCACCTGCGGGCCAGCGGTCAGAACGTCACCTACGTGCGCAACGTCACCGACGTCGACGACCGGATCATCGCTCGTGCCACTGCCCTAGGTGAGGACCCGACGCGGTTAGCCGAACGCTTCCGCAAGGCATACGAAGAAGATCTCCGTCGGGCAGGCAATCTCGAGCCCGATATCGAACCCCGGGTGAGCGAGCACATCGACCAGATTCGGGCGCTCGTTGAGAGCTTGCTGGCCGCTGGCGTCGCATACGTGTCCGAGGGCGACGTGTATTTTCACGTTCCGGCGTGCGCGGCCTACGGGAAGCTGTCGAGACAGCCGCTGGCCGACGTCGAAGCGGGCGCCAGCGGGCGCACGCGCCCGGAGGAGTGCGCACGCAAGAAGCACCCTGCCGACTTTGCTTTGTGGAAACGCGCGGAGCCAGGAGAACCCAGCTGGCCCAGCCCCTGGGGCGCGGGTCGACCTGGCTGGCACATCGAGTGCTCCGCGATGAGCATGCACTACCTTGGGGAATCCTTCGATCTGCACGGTGGCGGTCTGGATTTGGTGTTTCCCCATCACGAAAACGAGCTCGCGCAAAGCGAGTGCGCCACTGGTCAGCGCTTCGTGACTTGCTGGATGCACAACGGCTTTCTCCAGGTCAACAAGGAGAAGATGTCCAAAAGCCTCGGCAACTTCTTCACGGCGCGGCAGATCTTCAGGCTCGTCGAGCCCGAGGCCGTGCGCTACGCCATGCTCACGGCGCACTACCGCGCTCCCCTCAATCTCGACTGGGAGGTGGATGAGAGCGGTCAGATCAGCCGTTTCCCGTTGTTTGAGGAGGCGGAGCAGCGCCTGGAGTATTTGTACCGGACCCGCCGCAGGCTCGACGCGCTGCCGGAAGGCCGTGTAGACGCCGGCAGATCGCCCCCGCCCAACCTGGTCGGCTTCAGCGAGCGGATTTCGGACGCTCTGGATCAAGACTTGAACCTGCCGGTCGCGCTGGCTCACCTGGCCTGCTTCCTGAAGGCGGTCAACGACCTTTGTGACCACGCTTGCCAGGGGAGCACCAAGGTCAGTGCATCGGAGCTCGAAGCGGCGCGCGCCGGGTTTGCCGCCCTGTCGGCCCGGTTGGGTCTGGGCGGGCAGGTGCCGGACTCCGTCCTTTCCCGCATACGCGACCGGCGAGCGCAGGCTCGCGGCATCGACCCCTGCTGGGTGCAGGAACAAATCGCCGCGCGGGCGGCAGCGCGCAGCTCGCGCGACTTCAAGCAGGCCGACTCCCTGCGGGCGCAGCTGCTCGCCAAGGGCATCGAGCTGCTGGATTCGCCAGCGGGCACGACCTGGCGCCTTTCAGCGTAATCCCCGTGGAGAATGGCGCCATAGCCGCTTTCGTCCTCTCGGGTCGCAGCCCAACCTCGTTGCGGCAGCGCGACGTTCAGTGGCGAGCCGCAGCGCCGTTCTGGGCGTTGGAGCCTTGCCAGACTTACCTAGTGCCCGTTCCAAAACTCACTCCCGTCGCCTGGCTTGCGGCGCGGGGCCGTCTGCCGCGTCGTCTCGCGCTCGACCCTGCTCGATTCCAACCGCCCTCGCTGCATTTTCTCGGTTCGCCGGCACGCCATCCGACCCCGCGGCGCTACGCCATGCTCGGTCCGGAGTTTCGGGACGGGCAGCACCTACACTGTGGTCGCCTGTCGCGCATCTTGTCGCGGCCCAGCTTAGCGCCAGCAACCCCGCGTGGTATGCATTGGGTACTGCCCAGCACCGACGTAAAGGTTGTTGGCGCCTGAAAACTTGCCGCGGAGGACGATCTGTCCAAAGTTCGTTGTAGCATGCGTGCCCTTTTCGTACGCGGCCTGATGGCCCTGACCCTTGCTGCAAGCGTCCTTGGCGCAGGCTGTGGCGAGCACACTTCGCCACCCGATACCCGGCCGGCGCCTCCGCCGCCGCCCAAGCCGACTCCGCATCCCCATGCGCAGGATAGGACGGTCGACCAGCGTCCGCCTCCCATGGCCCAGCCGGTGCCGTTGTGGGCGGTCGGCAGGCAAACCAAGATGATCGACGCGGCAACCGCCAGCGTCAACAGCTACCTCGTGCTCGATATCGGCGAGGAATGGACGCCTTACATCTTCACCGATGGGGTCGATACCGAAGGCAATCCGGCTCCCAACAGCTACCGCAAGACCTACCTGGAGCTTGCGCATGGCCGCTGGCCCGACAACCACCACGGCGAGCGTGCGCGCAAGGACAAGTACCTCGAGCTGTACGGCATCATGCCGACGCTTTCGGTGCTGCGGAAGCGCTTCAGGGCGACGACTCGCCTCAAGTGCGCCCAGGATCTCGACCTGCAACCGTTGCAGGACTTCACCGACGACTTCGTCACGTACCGCAGTAACGAGTACGCCCGACGGCAGGTGAGCGATTACTTCTATCTGAAGAAGTTCGTCAAGGGTGTCATGCGCCAGCAGGGCACCAAGTCCATCGACGAGATCGACCAGGCACGTCTCAACTGGCGCGACAAGGACCGGGTGCGGCGCTATCGGCGCCAGGCCTCACGTTACCACGCCGTGCTCGCGACGCAGCGTAGACTCAAGTGCGAGGGTTACTTCCGGGGTATCAAGCGCTATGTCCGCGGTGGGCTCGACTGGCCCACCCACAACGCCTTGGCGGAGTTCGAGCGCAGGCATCGGGTCTACGGCTGGGGCTTCATCGGCAAGGATTCGCTGCGGGTCTTGCGCATGACCTCCGTGGAGGCGGAACGCGAGGGCGTGCTGCGCGTGCTGACGGAGCGAGCACTTCATGCGGCTGGCGTCATCGAGGACGGTAGCACCAGCACGCTGCGGGATGGCCAGCCCCGGACCTTCAAGGGGGTAGGCGGTGAGGACTTCGAGATCCCCAACCTGGAACAGCAGCTCAGAGAGGCCATCGTGCGTGCGTTTGGTCTCCACACGCCCGAGTCGACGCTCGCTTGGCTTGAAGGGCTCGGCGCGCTGGAAAAGGACAAGCAGCGTCTGCTCGCTTTCAAGGCTCCGGATCTGCCCGAGTACTACGACGGCAACATGAGCCTGACGCTGATCTACGACCGGGGCGACGTCTGGTACGACTTTCCTTTCACGGTGGATGGTAAACAGAAGTCCCAACCCGTTCAGCGTCGTCCACGCGTCACGGTGTTCACCGAGTACGAGGGTCAGATGATCCCGCTTGCTCGCTATGGCACGACGATAGGCGGCTGGCGCAGCGAGTTCATCGACGGCGTAGTTTGGTGGAAATACAAGGAGTCTCCTGTCGGTGAGCGCATGTGGAAGCGAATCGTAGCAGCACCGGTATGGTTTCCGCCCGATAGCACCCCCCCGAGGGAACTGCTGAGGCGCCGAGAGAAGCGCAAGGCCGAGGAGCCCAAGTTCGAGGTCAACTACCATGAGACCGGCCCCAGCTATGCGTCTGCCTACGGTCTGGTGGCGGCTTACCACCTCAAGTTCATGAGGACCCGGGATGGGGACATACGCGAAGGTATCGACGAGGGCATCCGAACCCACGGTTCGGTCGACTACATGAGCATCATGCGCCGTCACTCGCACGGCTGCCATCGACTGCACAACCACATCGCTGTGCGTCTCATGTCGTTCGTGCTGGCGCATCGGCCTCACAAGCGTCTTGGGCAGGCAAAGGTGATCTACGAGAAGGAGCTCGAATACGAGGAACAGATCTACCCGCTGGTGATCGAGCAGGGGGGCTACGAATTCGAGCTCGAGCAACCCCTGATCGTCAACGTGCTGGAGGGTCGCATTCGAGGTGAGACGGAGCAGCCCCTGGCGTTTCCCGTGCCCAAGTTCGACAAGGAGGTCGGCGCCTATCTGCTGCCCGATGGAGGTGCGGTCGAGTTGCAGGGGACGGAGCTCGTGGCTGTGCCAAGACCGCAGCA
The DNA here is from genome assembly GCA_022361155.1 of Pseudomonadota bacterium. Lineage (NCBI taxonomy): Bacteria > Pseudomonadati > Pseudomonadota > Pseudomonadota bacterium. The sequence goes on along the minus strand of JAKSBK010000079.1, from coordinate 11,172 downwards.
ACCGGATGCGGGCCTTGCCGACGCAGCCTTCGCCACGGCGGAGCTTGCGCAACCTCCGCTGCCCGACTCGTCGCGTTCCGTTGCGCTGCCTGCAGGGACCGCTCCCATGCCTGGACACTCTTCTGCGCTGGGCTCGCCGGCGGCCGCAGCGCTGCCTTCGGGGACCGCGCTCGCACCAGGGCAGCCACCAGCGCTCGGCGGATCGAGGCCGGTGGTCATAGGGACGGCCCCGCGCCCAGGTCCCCCAACCCGCCCGGCGCCTGTTCCTTCGGTCGCTCCGGCCACAGTGGCTCCGGCATCGCCGGCTGCGAGGCGACCGGCCAAGACCGGCCTGACTCTGGGCTCCGGGCCGCGCCTGTTTCGGTAGAGTCACGACGCCTTGCATCCTTCCCACGGCGCCCGCGTTGTGCTCGAGCTCGTGGCGCAATCCCGTGACCAGATCCGCTACGCGGTCAGCCTCTACACGCCGGTCGAGATGTGGCAGACCTCGATGAGCGTCCGCCTGGCTACGGGCAGGGTACGGTGCGGCACCTGGCAGGGAAGCGAGGCCCGGCCGCCCAGCTGGCTCGTGTTGACGGCTCGCAGTTTTCTTCGCACGCAGTGGCGAGCCTGCCAGGCTGACGCGAGCATGGGCTGGCCGCGGCGCATTCTACGCTGGCGTCCAGCCAAGACCGCGGCCCAAGGCGAAGCCGGCGAAGACGCCTCCCGGGGACCAAGGTCGGACGGCCCAGAGCGCTGACCGCCAACCCAGCGGGCGTGGCCCGCAACCGGGTAGCCGTTCAGGCCGATAACCCAATGGAAGGTCGATGGAACTCGAGCCCGGGCGTTCGCTCTGTCCCGAGACCTGCCACGGGTGAACCATGCCTACCCCACGGGTGAACCATGCCTACCGATGCGCCCATCCCCCTGCCGGCAGCTCCGCTCATCGTCACCGCCGCTTCGCGCCGCTGGCCTGCCGGCATCGAGGAGCTTCCGAGCCGCCCGCAGCGGCTCATCATCGCAGGCGAGCTGCCCTCCCTTGAGAGAGCCGTCGCGATCGTGGGGACGCGTGCCGCGGATGAAGAGGCAGTGGACTTCACGCGACAGCTCGCGCGCTCCTTGGGAGCCTCGGGCTGTGCGATCGTGTCCGGCGGGGCGCTCGGAATAGACGCTGCGGCACACCGAGGTGCGCTGGAGCAGGGAGCGCCCACGGTAGCCGTGCTGGCCACGGGCTTGCGAAGCGCCTATCCCCGAGAGCACGCGAGACTCTTCGCTCGAATCGCCTCGCGGGGCGCGCTGGTCAGCGAGTTCGACCACGCGCCCGCGCGGCCTGGCTATTTCCTGAAGCGTAACCGGATTGTGGCGGCGCTGGCCAAGGTCGTGGTGGTGGTGCAGGCCCCACTCCGGTCGGGCGCACTGTCGACCGCGCGTTGGGCCGTGCGGCTGAAGCGTCCCGTCTTCGCAGTGCCTGGAAGTCCCTGGGACATCCGGGCCGCCGGATGCTTGTCGCTGCTGGGGCTCGGCGCCCGGCCTTGCGCGAGCGCAACGGACATCTTGAGCGCGTTGTCGCTGCAGCAGGATCCGGCCTCGAGCCCGAGGTTGGCGGCCGGGCGCCCCTCAGCGGGAGCATCGGGGCCTTCCGATCGGCGGCGAACCGCGGCACAGGGACGCGACAGCGAGGTGCCCCAGCCAAAGAAGCGCTCGGGAGGCTGCCGCGAAGGCTCGGGCCAGCGCTTGCCAGGGTTGCAGTCGGTCGTGCTGAAGCAGCTCGAAGTGCGCCCCCTGCATCCAGACGAGATTGCACGGCGAACGGGCTTGAGCGCAGCCGAGGTGCTGCGCACGCTTCTCGAGCTGACTTTGCTGGGTACCGTGGAGCAGGTCGCAGCCGGCGGCTACCGGAGAACCGAGCCTGGCCCCCCAATTGCGGCATCGACGGTTTGACGCGCCGGCGGCGAGGAGGCGGCGACCGCTCCGGGATGCTGCTACGGTACGGGCGATGACGAGGCACCCTTACGGCGGTCGCTGCTTTCGACAGCCCAATGTGGCCATCGTGGGGGCGGGTTTGGCGGGCAGCGAGTGTGCGTTTCAGCTGGCCGAGCGAGGGGTCGGGGTGACCTTGATGGAGCAGAAGCCTGTCGCGCGTAGCCCGGCGCACCGGAGTGATGGTTTCGCGGAGCTCGTGTGCTCGAACTCCTTTCGCGCTCTGGCGGTGACCAATGCGGTAGGGCTGCTCAAGGAGGAGATGCGTCGCGCGGGCTCGCTGATCATCGGCGCGGCCGACCGCTGCCGGGTACCGGCAGGTGGCGCCCTGGCTGTCGACCGCGAGCGCTTTTCGCGTGGCGTCACGCAACGCATCAGGAGCCACCCCTGCATTCGCGTCCAAGCCTCGATCGTCGAGCGAATACCTGACGGGCGGCCGGTGGTCCTCGCGACCGGGCCGCTCACGGCAGGCGCGCTCGCCGAGGATCTAGAACGCGTCCTCGAGGCCAAGCAGCTCGCGTACTACGATGCCATCTCCCCTATCGTACGCGCGGACTCGATCGACTGGCAGCGCGTGTTTCGGGCTTCCAGGTACGGCAAGGGCGAGGACGCGGCCTACGTCAACTGCCCCCTGAACGAGGTCCAGTATCACGCGTTCGTGAATCGGGTGCGCGCCGCCGACAAGGTGCAGCCGCACGGGTTCGAGAGCGTCAGGTACTTCGAGGGTTGTCTTCCCCTGGAGACCATGGCCGAGCGCGGACCGCTCACGCTGTGCTACGGGCCGCTCAAACCGGTAGGGCTGGTCGATCCGCGAACCGGGCGACGTCCCTTTGCCGTGCTGCAGCTCCGTCAAGAGGACGCCGACGCAACCGAGTGGAGCCTGGTTGGGTGCCAAACCCGCATGACTCGGGGCGAGCAGCGGAGGGTGTTTTCGATGGTACCGGGGTTGGAGAGCGCCGTCTTCGAGCGTTTCGGCAGCGTGCACCGCAACACCTTCGTGAACGCGCCGCTTGCCCTGGATGATGGGCTGCAGCTGCGCGGCGCTGCCGGAGTGTACCTGGCCGGGCAAGTCACCGGCGTGGAGGGTTACGTCGAGAGCGCGGCGACCGGGTTCTGCCTCGGTATCATGTTGGCCTCCAAGCTGAACGGCCAGCCCGAGGCAGGTCGTCCTCCGCCCGTTACCGCGCTGGGCGCGCTGCTGCGGCATCTGGAGCGAGCGACCTCGTCGTATCAGCCCTCCAACGTGGTTTGGAGCATGTTTCCTCCGCTCGATGTGCGGGACGGGGTGAAGCCTCCTCGCGGCCGTGCGCAGCGACGGCAGGTCTTGGTCGAGCGCGCACGCAGCGCGCTGGACCGATGGCTCGAAGGCGTCCAAGCGAAACCGATGTCGCGAACGGCGCCGGCCTCCGCCGAGTCCCGCTTGGGGCCGCTGTGAGCGGTGCCGATTCAGAAATACCCACGCTTGCAGAGCGCTTGGGTCTCATGCGTCTCGTGCCTCCCCGCTGGGTGCGGATCGCTCTTGCAGTGCCCGCCATCGTTACGCCGGTAGCGGTGTTCGCTTTCATCGTTCGTACGGAGCTCGCTCATGATCCGGAGACTTGTCCCTTTCGGGAGGTCGAGCGCCGCGAGATCGGTGCGCGCTTGAGCGTGGCCGAGGAGAGGCGCAGCTGCCTCGAGGGTGTGGAGGAGCACCGCTACCTGGTGTACCGGCCGCAGCGGCGCTTCGTCCTGGGGCGACGCCGTTTTGCCGCGGAGGCCTTTTCGGCTCAGGTCTACCGCTGGCGGGCGAACACGGACGCGGAGGGCAGGGTGCTTGTAACCGTGACCAACGAGGGACACCCCAGCGCCCAGTTTCGCGAGGCTCCCCTGGGGCCCGTCCCAGACTGAGCGCCCACACCACCGCCTGAAGGCGCAGCCATCACTCGAAGGCAGCTAACCCGGTGATCTCCTTACCCACGATCAGGGTGTGGATGTCGTGGGTTCCCTCGTAGGTGTAGACCGACTCGAGGTTCAGCATGTGCCGGGCGATCGGATACTCGTACATGATGCCGTTCGCACCCAGGATATCGCGGGCAAGCCGCGCGCATTCCAAGGCGATCGCTACGTTGTTGCGCTTCGCCAGGGACACTTGAACCGGCTTGAGCTTGCCGTCGCCCTTCAACCGCATCAGCCGCAGAGCCAAGCACTGGGCCTTGGCTATTTCGGTCACCATGTACACGAGCTTCTGCTGCACGAGCTGGTAGCCCGCGATCGCGCGCGAGAACTGAATCCTGGTTTTTGCGTACTCGAGCGCCGCTTCGTAGCAGGCCATGGCAGCTCCCACAGCGCCGCAAGCGATCCCGGCGCGCGCCTGGTTGAGGCAAGAAAGCGGTCCCTTCATGCCTCGTACGCCTTCGAGCAACGCTTCGGGCCCGACCTCCACGTCCTGCAGGATGAGCTCGCTCGTCACGCTGGCGCGCAACGAGAATTTGTCCTTGATCAGCTCCGCGCGGAATCCAGGGGCGTTCGTCGGCACCAAAAAGCCCCTCACCTCGCCCTCGAGCTTCGCCCAAACCACCGCAAGCTGCGCGATGTTGCCGTTGGTAATCCAGCGCTTCGAGCCGTTCAGCCGGTAGCCGCCCGAGCCGAGTCGCGTCGCCGTGGTCAGCATTCCGAGGGGATTCGAGCCAAAGTCCGGTTCGGTCAGCCCAAAGCAGCCCACGACCTCACCACGTGCCATGGCTGGCAGCCAGCGCTCCTTTTGTGCCGTGGAGCCGAACGCGTAGATCGGATACATGCACAGCGCCCCCTGTACCGAACAGAACGACCGAATCCCGGAGTCACCCCGTTCGAGCTCCTGCATCACGAGCCCGTAGGCCACGTCATCCATTTCTGCGCAGCCGTAGCCGCGCAAGTTCGCCCCCAGCAAACCGAGCTCCCCGAACTTGAGGATCAGATCCAGGGGGAACGTGCCTGCGTTGTAATGAGCCACGATTCCAGGCATGACCTCCCGGTCGACGAAGCGCCGGACGTTCTCTCGCACGAGCTTCTGCTCATCGCTGAGCTCGTCGTCGAGCTCCAAGAAATCCACTCCTGACAATGGCATGCTCGTTGTGTGTCCTTTGGTGGCGGCCAGCAGGCCTGGAGCTCGAACGATCCGGATTCCAACAGCTCTCGGATTCGATGTGGGAGAGTATTCGCCGGCAGCTTGCGGGCTGGGACATGAGGCCGGGCAGCACCGGCGCTGCGAAACGTGTACAATAGCTACAATGTTTGGGATTTCAATGACGTCAAGGGTGACAGCAGCTGCTCCCAGCTGAAGGGTGCGAACCCCCATGTCCTTGGAGCGGCTAGCTTGGTTGGGGGAGCGGCTTGGAGTCCTGGCGGAGCAGCACCGGGACGTGCCGCCTGGCGAAGCGGTGCCCGGGGAGCACACGCCCTTCGAGGGCTCCCGGCTTACCGCGCGCGCTGCCCGGGAGCTCTTCGTCTCGCAATTGACGGCACGGCACTTGGACCGCATGGCTTGCGAATTGCGCGCCCGCAACGAAGGCTACTACACTATCACCAGCGCCGGCCACGAAGGCAACGCGGTCGTTGGCAGGCTGCTGCGTGCGGGCGATCCGGCGCTGCTCCATTACCGCAGCGGGGCGCTGTTCGTCGAACGTGCCCGCAAGGCGCCGGAGGTCGATCCGGTCGAGGCCGTGGTGCTCGGGCTCACCGCTTCTCGGGACGATCCCATTGCGGGGGGACGCCACAAGGTGTTCGGCAGCGTCGAGCTCGATATTCCGCCACAGACCAGCACGGTTGCGAGTCACCTGCCCAAGGCCGTCGGAACCGCGTTATGCATCGATCGAGCCCACAAGATGGGCGTCGCTCCGCATCTGCCACGCGGGCCGGTACCCAAAGACGCGCTGGTTGTTTGCAGTCTCGGCGATGCGTCGCTGAATCATGCGAGCGCGACCACGGCGCTCAATGCCATGCGCTGGGTAACCTACCAGGGCCTGCCCTTGCCCCTGCTGCTCGTGTGCGAAGACAACGGGCTCGGGATTTCGGTGCGCACGCCTCGCGAATGGGTCTCCAATCTGCTGCGATCCGCTGGCGAGCTTTGCTACTTCACAGCGGACGGCTGGGACTTGGCGGCCGCTTTCGAGGCCGCATCGTGTGCGTTCGACACGTGCCGCACCAGGCGCCGGCCCGTGGTCTTGCATCTGCGCTGCGCGCGCCTGCTTGGCCATTCCGGAGCGGACCCCGACACCGTGTACCGCAAGCGCGAAGAGCTCGAGCAGGCCGCCAGGCGCGATCCGATCTGCTGCGGCGCGGCTCTGCTGCTCGAGCGTGGAATCATGAGCGCGCTCGAGCTCGAACGGCTCGATCGGGACATCGCCGGCAAGGTCGAGCGGGCGGCTGATGCTGCGGCGAAGCGACCCAAGCTAGCAAGCCCGCAAGAGATCATGGCCTCGGTCGCGACCCATTCCGCCGAGCGCGTGCATGCCGAAGCCACACGCAGCGATTACAGGAACGCTCGGCTGCAGGCATTTGGCAAGGAGGCGTTCCTGCCAGAGAACCTGAAACCGGCACCGCTGTCGCGTCTCATCAATTGGGCTTTGCACGACCTGATGGCCAAGTATCCCGAGTGCCTGATGTTCGGTGAAGACATCGCCGAAAAGGGCGGCGTCTACAACGTCACGGCGGGACTCTGGAAGCGTTGGGGCGGCGGCCGTGTCTTCAATACGCTGCTCGACGAAACCACGATTCTCGGTTTGGCTCAGGGCGCTGGCGGCTTGGGACTGCTGCCGGTGCCTGAGATTCAGTACCTCGCATTCGTACACAACGCGGAGGACCAGCTGCGCGGCGAGGCGGCCACGATGAGTTTCTTCTCGCGTGGCCAGTTCCGCAATCCGATGGTCGTGCGTATCGGCAGCCTGGGCTACCAGAAGGGCTTTGGCGGGCACTTTCACAACGACAATTCCCTTGCGGTGCTGAGGGACATCCCCGGGCTGGTCCTGGCCTGTCCTTCCAACGGCGCCGACGCGGTGCGCCTGCTGCGCACCTGCTTCGCTGCGGCACGCGTGGATGGGCGCGTCGTGGTATTCCTGGAGCCCATTGCGCTCTATGGCCAGCACGATCTTTACGAGGCCGGCGATCGCGCCTACCAATGCGCATTTCCGCCGCCGGGCGATGCCGCACGACTCGGCGAGCCAGCCGTCTACGAACCCGATGGCTGCGACCTGACCATCGTGAGCTACGGCAACGGGCTTCGCTTGTCGCGCCGGGCAGCAAGGCGTCTGCGAGACGAGGCAGCCATACGCTGCCGAGTCGTCGATCTGCGTTGGCTCGCTCCCTTGCCGCTCGAGGCCGTCAGCGAGCATGCGCGTGCAACCGGTGCGCTGCTGATCGTGGATGAGTGCCGGCGTGCCGGCAACGTCGGCGAGACGCTGGCGAGCCATGCGGCGACCGATCCGGCCTTGAGCGACGTCAAGGTGGGGCTGGTGACCGCCCACGAGTCGTTCATCCCTCTGGGGGACGCTGCGGAGCTGGTGCTGCCTTCCGAGCTCGACATCGTCGGCGCGGCCCGCGAGCTTGCGGTGCGAGCAAGCAACCGTTCGCGAAAGCCGAAAGTCGAGAAGCAAGCTGGCCCGGAGCCATCCGTTTCGCCCTTGCCTTCCAAGTCGTAGCTTTTCTTGGCGCCCCTGTTGCGCGCCGTGTAGCATTTGGGACCGTGGCGCGCCGGGCCGATCCGCTTCAGGGACAGATCGAGCGTTTCGTGCGCTACCTCGAGCGCGAGCGGCGGGTGAGCCTGCTCACCGTGCAGACCTACCGGCGTGATCTCGAGTCGCTGCGTGAGTTCGTGCGGGAGCGCGATTACCCGCGCGATGCGCGTCGCCTCGGCTTGGTGCAGCTCAGAGCGTTCCTGGCTTCGGTATTCGGCCGCGTTCAGCCCGCGACCGTGGCCCGCAAGGTTGCGGCGATACGCGGACTGTATCGGTTCCTGCAGTTGCGGGAAGGGCAGCAAGATAATCCGGCGGCCGCGCTGCGTCTGCCGAAGGTCGCGCGCAGCCTGCCGAAGTTCCTGTCGGTGCAGGAGGCTTTCGACGTCGTGGAGCAGCCAGCGAAGGCACCGGGTTCGACCGTGCTGCGGTCGCGCGACCGGGCCTTGCTCGAGCTGCTGTACGGGGGCGGTCTGCGCGTTGGCGAGGTCGTGGGCGTGAACCTGGTTGATCTGCAATTGGGTGCTGCCGCGTGCGTGCAGGTGCTGGGCAAGGGGAGCAAGGAGCGGCGCGTGCCGTTGGGCCCTCCGTGCGTCCGGGCGCTCGAGGAATACTTGCGCGGCCGCGAGACCTTGCGCCACCCGCGCAGCGGCGAGCAGGACCCGGCCGCGCTGTTCTTGGGCCGCTTCGGGCGCCGCCTTTCGGTGCGCCAGGTGCAGCATCTCGTGCGTCACTACGGCGCCTACGGGGCTGGCCGTGGTGATCTACATCCGCACGCCCTGCGCCACAGCTGCGCCACGCACTTGCTCGACGCGGGCGCTGATCTGCGTGCTATCCAGGAGTTTCTTGGCCACTCGAGCTTGTCCACGACCCAGCGCTACACCCACGTGACGCTTGACCGGCTTCAAGAGGTATATTCCCGCGCCCACCCCCTGGACCGAATGACCGGGCATCGGAGGACCGACACCGACGTCGATTCCTAGATTCGAGTTCAGCTCGGCGCGTCCGTGGCCAGCCTTGCCGGCGACCCCACTTGAGGCACTAACCAACGAGGACTCCCGTGGCCAGGCACAAGATCTGGGCATGGTTTGTGCAGCTTGACAGATCGGGCCCGCGGTTTAGCCTGCACCGGTCTCCGACTTCGAGCCGATTCAGCGGTCAATCCGTCGGTGATGGCAGGTCCACATGAGATTGCATTCGACCACGGTGGTTGCTGTGCGCCGCGGCAGCTCGGCGGTCATGGCGGGCGATGGACAGGTGTCCTTGGGGCAAACCATCCTCAAGGGTCGGGCGCGCAAAGTGCGACCGATTGCGGACGGCAAGGTGCTCGCGGGCTTTGCCGGCGCGAGCGCCGATGCGTTCACGCTGCTCGACCGGTTCGAGCAGAAGCTCAACGAGTACCGGCGCAGCCTCATGCGCGCAGCGGTCGAGCTCGCCAAGGAGTGGCGTACCGATCGCTACCTGAGGCGCCTGGAAGCGATGCTCGTGGTGATGGACGCGGAGGCGACCTTGCTGATAAGCGGCACGGGCGACGTCATCGAGCCCGATGAGGGTGTCGTAGCCATCGGATCGGGAGGCCCGTACGCGCTGGCGGCGGCTCGCGCGCTGATGCTGCACACGTCGATGCCCGCGGCGGAGATCGCGAGCGAGGCCCTCAAAGTAGCCGCGGATATCTGTGTATACACCAACAACTCGGTGGTCGTGGAGGAGCTTACCCGATGACAGCTATGAGCACGCCCCTGCCTAACTTGACGCCGCGCGAGATCGTGAGCGAGCTGGATCGCCACATCGTGGGACAGGGCAAGGCCAAGCGAGCCGTCGCGATCGCGCTCAGAAACCGGTGGCGCCGCCAGCAGGTTCCCGAAGAGCTGCGGGACGAGATCGCACCCAAGAACATCATCATGATCGGTCCGACGGGTGTGGGCAAGACCGAGATCGCTCGGCGCTTGGCCAAGCTTGCCCAAGCGCCCTTCATCAAGGTCGAAGCCTCGAAGTTCACCGAGGTGGGCTACGTGGGCCGCGACGTGGAGTCGATGTTGCGGGACTTGGTGGAACGCGCGATTCAGATGGTGCGGACCGAACGAGTCCAGAGCGTGCAGGCACGAGCCGAGGACCATGCCGAAGAGCGGCTCGTCGAGCTCTTGTGCCAGTCCGAGGCCGAGACGCCGCCGGCTCCGGTCGAAAGCTCACCCCGCATGGTGGGGCCGTTCCTGGTTTCTTCGCAGGGGCAGGTTCAGCCTCCTGAGCCCGTGCCCTCCGATCGGGCCGAGCGGGTGCGGGCCCAGCTGCGGGCGGGCCAGCTCGACGAGCGCACCCTGGAGCTCGATGTGACCGACAGCTCCAACCCGTTGATGACCATCTTCGGCGCTCACGGGATGGAGGAGATGGAGCTGAACTTGAAGGATATGCTCGGGCAGCTGCCCGGCGTGCGGGGGCGCAAGAAGCGCCGCAGGGTGAAGGTTCCCGAGGCCAAGCGGATCCTGCAGGCTGAAGAGGCGCAGAAGCTCATCGATATGGACGAGGTGACGCGCGACGCCATCGCTCGCACCGAGCAAAACGGCATCGTGTTTCTCGACGAAATCGACAAGATCGCAGGCCGCCAGCAGCCACACGGCGGACCGGATGTCTCACGCGAAGGAGTGCAGCGCGACCTGCTACCCATCGTCGAGGGATCGACCGTCACCACCAAGCACGGACCGGTGCGCACCGACCACATTCTGTTTATCGCGGCAGGTGCCTTTCACGTCGCCAAAGTCTCGGATCTCATTCCGGAAATGCAGGGACGGTTTCCCATCCGCGTGGAGCTCGACTCGCTGGAGCGGGCCGATTTCGTACGGATCCTCACCGAGCCCAAGCACGCGTTGACCAAGCAGTACAGCGCGCTCATCCAGACGGAGGGCATCACGCTTGAATTCGAGCCTTCGGCCGTCAATGCGATCGCAGACTATGCGGCAGAGGCGAACGAGCGCGCGGAGAACATCGGTGCTCGCCGTCTCCATACCATCATGGAGGCGTTGCTGGAGGAGCTGTCGTTTGCTGCGTCGGATCTGGATTGCGGTGAGCGATCGATCAGTGCCGAAACCGTGCGCGAGACCCTGGATCCCATTCTTGCCAGCGATGACTTGGCCCGCTATGTCCTTTGACGAACCGCATGTCCTTTGACGAACCGCGTTTCCTTTGATGAGCCATCGCCAGGGAACTCATGCCTAGCGTAACCAATGAGCAACTCATCGCTACCTTCGAGCGAGCTCACCTCGACAACTACCGGCCAGCTCCCTTTGTGCTTACCCAGGGGAAGGGCTGCCGCGTACAGGACGTGGAGGGTCGCAGCTTCCTCGATCTGTGTGCGGGCATCGCGGTGTTGTCCGTGGGTCATGCGCATCCGAAGCTCGTCGGAGCCATAAGCCAGCAGGCGTCGCGGCTGATGCACACGTCGAACCTGTACTACAACGACCGCTCGATCGAGCTGGCGGAGCGGCTGGCACGCCGTACACCGTTCACACGCTTCTTCTTCTGCAACAGTGGA
>JAKSBK010000078.1 GCA_022361155.1 Pseudomonadota bacterium | reverse complement strand
GCCCTGATCGTCGATCTCGATTAGCTACATGACGTTGTAGAGGTAGGGGAGGTTTTCAGCGATTCTGGGGGCCGGATAGCAGGGCGGTCCACCGAAGCCGCGCTTTTTCGGGATGCCATCGCGGGACCGAACCCGACGTCGCGAGCGGGAGCAAAGTCGGATTCGGAAGCTGATTCGGAAGCAGAGGCCAGAGGCCGCGGCGGAGACCGAGGGCCGCGGTGGAGGCACAGGGGTGAGACCAAGATGGGCGCGTCGGATCTCAGGATCGGAAATCGGGGTCGGAAACGGCGCAGGGGCGGGGCCGGACAGCCTGCGCACTTCGTCATCGCAAGCCACTGGGAGCACGCTGCATGGCTCGCCGAGCCGCTCGCACGTCCCTACCGCGACGTGCGCCTAACCGGTTGCGGGATTGGCGAGTCAGGGCAGGGCGGGCGTCGGCCCTGCTTCAAAGCTCCACGAGATAGCCCAGCTGAAGTCCGACGGCATTGGCTGAAAGCGGGCGTGACATCCCATCCGCGCGGTAGCCAATGCGTGTGTAGCGCAGGCCCACAATAAGTTGATGCGGTGCTACCAAAGTACTACCGAGGTCGGCCTGCAGGATCCATCCCAGCGCCGGCCCAAACCTGAGATGGAGGCCTGAAAGGACACCCTCTCCCGTGAGCTCGTTCATCAAGTGTACGGCCAGGCCAACGCCAGTGCGCAGGAACATCGTGTTGCTGCCCGAGGGGCCGAAGGCTAGGCGGTAGAAGGCGAGCGCTTCTATAGGCAAGCGGAGAAAGTCGACGCCTCCGTTTATGGCGGGCTGCGTGTCGGTGTACCTGATACCAAGGTTGAGTAGCAGCTCGAGTTGGTGTGCTTCCTCCGCACGAAACCTCAGGCCTCCGCTTAGTGCCAGGGTGACGCCGTCGCCCGCTTTGATGTTCTCGGACGTACCGTCGATGAAATCAAGTGTTAGGAGCTCATCGGAACCCGCGCTGAAATCTACCTGCATCGTGCCGCCTACTTGCCACCGTTGAGCTTGTGCCTCACGCGGCACGAACATGGCTACCGCGAGTGACGAGACCATCCAAGCCGCAAGGCAAGCGTTTCCCAGAAGGGTTGTCCCCGGAGCGGTTGCGTGATCGGACCCTCGGTTAGGGCTACGACGATCCAGCGTGCCTGATCTTTCCCGTGTTCCCGCAGCGCAACTACGCTCCCTCATGCCGGCTTTCCTCCGCTCCGTTCGCGTTTCCCCCTACTACCCGCAATCGAGCGCCCGTCAAGCCTACCGACAGCCCGGCCGATGACCGTGGGTTCCAGCTGCGAGCCGCCACCGCGGCACCGGCCCGGATATCCTCAAGCCTCAACGCTGAAGCTGTAGAGCGGCCGGCCCCTTCCTGGCATCGTTGGATTACCAACCCACAACGAACAGGAAGGAGCCGACTATGTTTCAAGGCGTGATCCTGGTGGGGGCGGTCCGGTCCGAGGGGTCTTGCGCGGGGCTGCGGAGCTATGATCTACAGACAGGATGAGTGGATCAAAGCAAGGCGGGTCAGGTCGCCACATCCCCGCCCCGCCGCAAGCCATGGCACGGCTGTGGACTTGAGCGTGTGGTAGGCTTCGTGCATGGGTGATCCAGCGGCAGATCTTCGGAAGTGGGTGAACCAGAGGCGCCTAGCCGAAGCGCGAGAGAAGGCGGAATTGCGAGGCTGCGCGCCGGTCGCCGAACAGGCGCTGGCGCGGGGCCTGGGACTGATCGCGTTCGCGGCCGCCCTGCGGGGTTTCACGAGACCAGCCCACGACGTCTCGCCGGAGGATCTGCGGGCCTATTCGCGCTGGGCGCGAGTGCGCACGGCCTTGCGGGACCAGTGACCGACGCGTCGGCTCAGCCGCTCGTACGTGCACTAACTGACCTGCTAGCGGTGCTGCAGGCCGCGGGAGCCCCGCACATGATTATTGGCGGCCTCGCGGCGATCGCGAGGGGCGTGGTGCGCCACACCGACGATGCGGACGCGACCGTGTGGTCCGTTGATCTCGACCTGCCCCGCTTGCTGGCAACCCTGAGCCGCCGCGGAATCGTGGGCCGCATCACGGACGTCGAGGCCTTCGCAGCTGAGAGCCAGGTGCTGCTCTTGGTTCATGAGCCCACGGGCGTGCCCATGGATATCACGCTCGCCTGGCTTCCGTTCGAGCGCGCCGCGCTTTCGCGAGCCGAGATTGTCTCGGTCGCCGGCATCCACATTCCTATAGCGACCGCACAGGACCTCATCATCTACAAGACCGTCGCCTGGCGCGATCGCGACAAGCGGGACGTGGAGGACCTGCTTCGCCTCCATCGAGGTAAGGTCGACCTCGAGTACGTTCGCGAGACGATCGACGCCTTCGCACAGGCTATCGACGAGCCTGAGCGCGCCAGTGAACTCGAGGCGTTGATCGCGCGCGCCGACAGCGAACCCTAGCCGCTCAGGTGACAAAGTACCGGACGGCGCGCAGCGAGCACTAGCCGGGAACAGAGGAGAACTGTTGAGCGGGGACCCGAATGAGCACGACAGGCTGTCTGCTCGGACGCCCTGCAGGGGGGCGTAGCGCTAGCGCTTGGGGACGCCCAGAGCCTGCTCTCTAAAATGCAGGAAGAGGCTCTGCGTAATGCTCAACACCGGCACCCCCAGCAGCGCTCCTATTATTCCGGCCACATGAGCTCCAGCCAGCAAGGCGAAGACGACCAGCACCGGATGGACCTTGGCCGCATCCCCCATGATCTTCGGATTGAGCAGGTTGGCCTCGATCTGGTGAATGATGACGATCCAGCCGAGCACGAGCAGCGCCAGCACGATCCCGTCTTGAAGTGCAATAGCCACCGCTGGAATCGAGCTCAGGATCGCTCCAAAGATCGGCACCAGGGACAACACCGTGGCCAGCAGGGTAAGACCAACCCAGTACTTGAGCCCGAAGAAGTAGAAGCCGATTCCACTCAGGATCCCGTTGACCAGGCAAATGAGCAGCTGGCCACGTATTACACCTGCCAACCCGCGATCGATCCTGTGCACCAGCCTGTCGAATTCCTCTCGCTGCGAAGGGAGGTACAGAGCCCGAAAGAAGCCCCTGATGCGATCGCTCGTGATGATCAGGTACGCCGACAGCATCAGTGTGATGAAAAACGTGAAGACTCCGTTGCTCAGAGCGCGCACAACCGCCTGCACGGCTGCAAGAACCGCAACCGTCGTTCGCTCGGTGTTCTCGGCGGCGCGACGCACCGCATCGGCGACGGTGGTTGCGAGATCCAACGGGCCGTCCTGTCGAGGCTTCCCCACAGTCACTCGATACGCCTCCCCCTCGGAAGCCACCAGCAACCCTTGTTCCGGCAGTCGGATTTCGTAGCCACCATCCGATCGTCCCACGATGCGAATCCCCTGCGAGTCCCGTGGCCCCTGCTCGGTGCCCACGCTACTTCGCGGGCGCAAGAGCGCAGGCCTCGCACCGCTGCTCTCCGCATCGTTTCCCGCGAGCGACAGCGCGCTGTGCATCCGGTCTTCGACCCACGGCAGCCATTCGTCTTTCGCAGCTACGGCCAGTCGCGGCAACTCACCGGCCGCCTTGTTTACTTCCAGTGCAAGACGCGGAACAGCGAACACCACGGTCGCCGACAGCGCGCCCAGAAGCGCTGCGTACAACACCAAGACGGCCAGCCAACGCGGCGGCTGACGCCCGAAGGCGCGCAGGCGCTCGGTAGCCGTCACCAGCGGGTACAGTACGTACGCCAGCACCAGGCCCAGCACGAACGGAACCAGCACCGCTCGAAAGACGACGATGCAGGCAACCAGCAGAACGCCTGACACGCCCAGGAAGAGCGCGCGGCGCGGCCGCGAACCGCTCCCCTCGACCGAGGCTTGCGCTTCCGCCACTCAGTCCCACGCTCGAGACGGCGACGCCATGGGCCCTATTCCTTCGACAGATCGTCGATCTTGCTCCCCAGCTTGTCCTTCAGCACGTCGCCCAAGGTCGCACCCGCCCGCCCGCTCGGCCCCACGGCCCGCTGCGCTCCGCCTTCAGGACTGCGCTCCATGTACTTCAGCGCCTCGGTCGATTCGTCGCGCTGCTTGGCACGCTTGAGCGAGAGCGTAATGCGCCGCTCCTCGGCGTCCACCTTCAGAATCTCCGCGCGGTGGATCTCACCCTCCTTGAACGCTTTGCGCGCAGCCTCGGTCGACTCGTCGCTCAACTCGGAAATCGGCACCAGACCTTCAACGCCCCGTTCCAGCTCGACGAACACGCCGAAGTCAGCCACGGACATGACCCGCACCTCGAGGATGGTCCCTGCGGGATAGTCCTGCGGAATGCGCTGCCAGGGGTCCTCGTACAGCTGCTTTATGCCCAGCGAGACCTTCTTCTCGTTGTGGTTTATCGAAAGAATGATCGCCTCGACCTCGTCGCCCTTATGGTAGACGTCCGCCGGATTGTTGATGCGCTGGGTCCAGCTGAGGTCGGACTTGTGGACCATTCCGTCGACACCTTCTTCGATGCCGACGAAGATTCCGTAGTCGGTAATCGAACGCACCTTGCCGCGAATGACATCACCCGGGTTGTATCTGCCCGAAAACTCAGTCCAGGGGTCAGGCTCGAGCTGCTTGAGTCCCAAGCTGATCCGCTTCGCTTGGGCATCCACCTCGAGCACTTGACACTCCACGTCACGTCCGATCTCCAGGATCTTGGATGGGTGCTTGGGCTTGCCCCAAGTCATTTCGCTGACGTGGATCAGGCCCTCGACTCCCTCCTCGATCTCCACAAAGGCGCCGTAGTCGGTTAGGGATACGACTTTCCCGAACACCCGTTTGCCAATGGGATAGGACTCCGAGGCATGCTCCCATGGATCGTCGGTCGTTTGTTTGAGTCCCAAAGATACACGCTCGGTCTCCTGGTTGTAGCGCAGCACCTTGACCGTAACCTCATCGCCAACCTTGAACACCTCCGAGGGATGCGTTACGCGGCCCCAGCTCATATCCGTGATGTGCAGTAGTCCGTCGATTCCACCCAAATCGACGAAGGCTCCATACTCGGTGATATTCTTGATGCTGCCCTGCACCACCATGCCTTCTTCGAGGTTCTCAAGGGTGCGCGCCTTCAGCACGTTGCGCTCCTTTTCGAGCAGCACACGCCTAGACAGCACGATGTTCCCTCGCTTCTTGTTGAACTTGATGACCTTGAACTGGTAGGTCTGACCGATCATCTTGTCCAGATTGCGGATCGGCCGCAGATCAACCTGAGACCCCGGCAGGAAAGCCTTCACACCACCACGGATGGTGACGGAAAGGCCACCCTTGACGCGGGAGGTAATGGTCCCCTCGATCAACTCGTCGCGCTCGCAAGCGGCACTGATTTCGTCCCAGACCTTCAGCTTGTCCGCTTTCTCCTTGGAGAGGGAGACCAGACCGTCATCGTTTTCCTTGGCTTCCACGAGTACATCGACGACGTCGCCCACGTCGACTCGAACTTCGCCGCCCGGCGTCACGAACTCGCCCGTGGAGATCACGCCCTCCGACTTGTAGCCGATATCGACTATCACGGCGTCGCGGCCGACTTTGATGACGGTCCCGCTCACGATCTCGCCTTCGCGCAGCGCGTCAGCCTGCGCCACCGAGGCTTCAAAGAGGCTCGCGAATGTCTCCGCCTGGGCGGATGCCTGCTCTATCTCCGTCATGCGATCGAAAAACCCTTTCTGCGATTTCTCCAGACTGTGCGAGTGCAAGTGACCAGCGGCACCAACGCGCAAGCGTGTGCATGAGGCCGGTCATGCTCTAGGAGAGATTGCATCAAAGCGCGACGCCTCGCGACGCCACCAGCTCTGCAGTTACGCTCTGCAGTTACGCTCTGCAGCCTGCAAAGACTCTGCAGCCTGCGAAAAATGCGCGCTACGTAGCAACGCGCCAAAGCGCTGTCAATGCCACGCTGACCTGAAGCCGGAGGGCTCATCCGCGCAGCCTCCCACAGCCTCAGGGCCGCAGCAAGGTTTTCGCTGCCACCAGCGCCTCGAGCTCGGTCACCACCTCCTCCACCGTGCGTCCAGTTGTATCTACCACGATCGCATCGTCGGCCGGCACCAGGGGCGCGATGGGCCGGGTGCTATCCTGCCTGTCGCGGGTTTCTATTTCGGCGCGGGTGTGCGCCGGGTCCGCTTCGATGCCCTTGCTCTCGAGCTCCCGTTGGCGCCGGTGAGCCCGCGTGGCGACGTCGGCTGTCAGAAACACCTTCACCTCCGCACGTGGGAACACGACGGTTCCGGTATCACGACCCTCCGCGACAAGCCCCCCAAGCTCACCGAGGCTTTGCTGCACCCTCAGCAGGGCGCGGCGGACGCTGGGATGCCTGGAGACATCGCTCGCACCGCGGGAGATTCCCGGACTGCGGATATCCCGCGAGCGGTCCCTACCACCGAGCATGATCCGCGGAGCCTCGGCACCGGAACCCGCGCTGAAACCAAGATCGAGCTTGGCCGCGAGCGCCCCGACGCCCTCGGCGTCGTCCCAAGAGAGTCCGGCTTCACGTGCTGCAAGGGCGACGGCGCGATACAGCGCCCCCGTGTCCAGCAGGGTGAAGCCCAGCCGAGCGGCCAACGACATGGCCACCGTGCTCTTGCCCGCACCGGCGGGCCCATCGATGGCGATGACCGGCTGCCGGGCTGCGCTGTCAGCGGAGTCCGTGCGCATGGCCACCACTACAAAATCGAACCCTGCATCCCCGCAAGCACCAGCCCCAAACGATCCAGCAGGTCCAGCGAGTCGGCTTCGCTTAGACGCAGCCTGAACTGGGCGAGCGGCCCGTTCAGCTCGAAGTCTGCACCTTGTACCAGGGCGCCAAGCCCGGCAAGACGTAACGCGAGCCCGCCCTGGTCAACAAGCCGCTGCGCGCCCACTACCAGCTCTTGCGCCTGTCCTGCCTGCGGTGGCTCAGCCAGGACCGTTACCACCAAGCCCTGCCGGATCCCAGCCTGGAGCGCCAGGTTCGACGCCGCGAGGGTGCCAAACAGCCGGCCCGTTTCGGGGCCGAACCCCGGAGAGACAGCCCCACGACCCCGGTGCTGCTCGAGCGCGCCAAAAGGACGGCGCACCAGCGCGAGGTCGGCACCCCCGAAATCCACGCGCGGGGCCAGGCGTCGAAAGAGCGGCGTTGCAGTGAACCCACTGGAGCCGCGCCGGATCCCGGTCACGACTCGGCGCAGCGTGGCCTCGGACCCGATGAGAAGCGTTCCCCCTCCGAGGTCGAGGAGACAGAGCGTACCGTTGTTCAAGAGCGCTCGACCCCCTACCTCCTCACGCGCGACCGCCTTTGCGACCCGGGGAGGCGGGGCTCCTGGGGACGGATGCCACAGCCTCGTAGCCAAGCTGAGGGTCCTCGCGAGCGCGCCCGCCTCGTAGGCCCCGCGCATGGCGACAAGACCATCCGACCTCCATTGGGATCGTGTGTGGCGCAAACACGCGACCACTTCCTCGGCCGGCCCAACCAGCTCCTCCAGCGCCCCTCGGAGCTGCTGAAGCTCCTGTTCGGACGCTTCGGTCCGAGCGAAAAAGTCCCGGCGTGCTTCGAGGTAGAGCGCGGAAGAGGTCACCTGGTTCGGGCGCACGCGCAGGATGCCGCTGCAGCGAGCAGGCATCAGGTCCGCAAGGCGGTCTGGGGCTCGCAGCGGCGCTGCCCCGTCTTGCTGGGTCGGCCGAGCCGGCCTGGGAGCTGCGGACTGCCCTCCTCCGCAGGCCAGCGTGCCCATAGAGGCAGCGAGAAACGAGCAGGCGCAGGTCCATCGAAGAGCAGCCATGCCGGCCGGAGCGCTAGACCTGGGCCTAGGCATCGCCCAGAGCCTCGGACATGGTACGCAAGAGTTGCTCGTTCTCCTCGGGCAGCCCAACGCTGATGCGCAAGGCCTCGGGCAGGATCGCACCCAGCGGTCGCACGATCACGCCCAGGTCCAAGAGCCGTTCGTAGATCGGCTTCGCCGGCCGGCCCAGTTCGACGCAGAGGAAATTGGCTTGGCTTGGAATCACCCTCAAACCGAGCTCCTCCAAGCCCGCGCCTAGACGCCCCCGCTCGTGGTTGTTGAGCTCCACGTACTGCTGCACGTGCTCAGGGTCCCCAAGTGCCGCCAGCGCCGCAGCCTGCGCCATCGAGCTGACATTGAACGGCATGCGCACCCTGTTGATTTGTTCGTTGAACGGTCTGGGCACGATGGCGTAGCCGATCCTCAAGCCGGCGAGGCCGTACGCCTTGGAGAACGTGCGCAGGACGACAAGCCGGGGGCAAATCCCCCTCATGTCCAGCGCGCTCTTGTAGTCCGGGGCATCAGCGAACTCTACGTACGCCTCGTCGATCACTGGAATCACATGATCCGGCAGCTCGCACACGAAACGCTCCAGCTCCTCGTGTCCCACGTAGGTTCCGGTCGGATTATTGGGGTTGGCGATGAAGCACAACCGGGTCTTGGGCCGTATGGCCGCACGCATCGCCTCGAGATTCCAGTAGTGGTTGTCGCGCAACGCTACTGCGGTCGTGGGCACGTTACCTATTCGCAGGGAAAGGTCGTAGGCCACGAAACTGGGCTTGGGGATCACCGCGTGATGATAGGTGCTGACAAAGGTCCGACACAGCAGGTCCACCAATTCGTTGGATCCGTTTCCAAAGCTGATCTCGCCGGGCTCCACGTCATGATGGCCGGCCAGGGCTCGACGCAGCTTGAAGGCGTCGCCATCGGGGTAGCGATGGCAGTCGCGCGCCGCCCGCTCGATGGCTTCGATTACCTTGGGCGAGGGTCCCATCGGGCTCTCGTTGGACGCCAGCTTGATCGGGTGCGTTATGCCTCGCTCACGCGATAGCTCTTCGAGCGGCTTGCCCGGGACGTAGGGTTGTATGCGCGAGAGATGCGGCAGCGGCAGCGACTCCAGACTGCCGTCGGGCAGCGATGACCAGGACATGTGTCTCTCCGGGGGCCTCGATGAAGAGGTCGTCGAGCTCACGCGTCTCGGTCGATCCGAACTCACGGCGTCTACTCCGGTCTTGGATAGCTGCCGAGCACCTGGATGTTGCGGTTGGTGGCTCTGACTTCCTCGACAGCGGTGAGCACCGAACGATCGGTGATGTGACCCTCCATCTCCATGAGGATGAAGTAGCGCCAAGGCACCCCGCGCGCGGCCCGCGTCTCCAGCCTCGTTAGATTGACCCGACGATCCGCCAGCGGCTTCAGGCATGCCATGAGCTCGCCCGGTGCGTCGTGCGTGGCCAGCACGATGGCCGTGCGGTCCGCCCCGGTGCGTGCGGGCGCATCGCCGCCCGCGACCACGTACCGAATCTCATGGGATGTGCTGTCCTGAACCGAGCGCTGCACAAACTCGAGGTTCGTCAGCTGTGCCACGACTTCAGTGCAAATGGCCGCAGCCTCCGGGTCCTTTGCCGCTTGATCGGCGGCGTTGATTCCGGTGCGTGTATCGACGATCCGCGCATCCGCAAAACGGGTTAATACGAACCGCTCCGCCGCTGCAATAGCCGTCGGCGTACCAAGAATCGTTTTGATCTGCGCTGGGTCGCCGGATTGCGACAGCATATGGTAGCGTGCCTTGACGGTCACCTCGCCCCCGATCTTCAGGTCGCTGTGAGCGAGCGCATTGAGCGTCGCAGTCACGGTGCCATCGTTGGAAGTCTCCCAGGGCAGCACTCCCCTGGAAGCGCGCTTGCGCTCCACTTCCGCCACCACCTCTTCCGCGCTCGGTGCAGACCGAAAACGTGCCGCGGAACCGAAGTACTTGCGTGCTGCAGTGTGGCCGAGCCCGCCTTCGACACCCATGTAGGCGACCTCGACAGGCGCGACCATGGCGGCGCACGCCGACAGCACTTCCCGCATCACCGGCTTTGCCGCGTCCACCGGGAAGTGCTCGATGCGTTCGCTGAGCTCGCTGAGCACGTCTACGTCGCGCGGCATCCCAATGTAGGCGTCAGGATGCTCGTCGCGCAGCTCGATGGCGCGCTTGATGGCTTCGGCCCGAGCGTCCAGGGCTTGTGCCAGAGCCGCATCCGCCGCGCGCAGCTGGCCTTTGATGCTCTCGACTTTTTCCGTGAGGTCGGCGCTCATCTCCTCCATCCTATCCGGGCCGACGCTGGCGGCAAGCGCATCCAAGCCTCAGCTACCCGGGCGCAGCAGCGACTTGAGATGAGCCAATGCACTGAGGGCCTGGAGCGGCGTCAGGGTATCGAGCTCCAGAGCCTCAAGTGTGCTCTCGAGCTCGGATACGGCCGGACGTGGACTCGACGAGCCGGCAAACAGATCGAGTTGCGCGCTTGCCTGCTCCACCAACGCTGCCGCGCCGTCCTGTGTTTCGAGCTCCCGCAGCAACGTCCTGGCACGCGCGAGCACGGTCGCTGGAACTCCTGCAAGTCTTGCCACAGCGATGCCGTAGCTGCGGTTGGCGGCACCGCGGACGAGCTTGTGCAAGAAGACCACGTCCTCACCGTACTCGCTCGCCGCGACGTTGTAGTTGACGCTGCCATCGCGACTTGCCGCTAGCTGACACAGCTCGTGGTAGTGGGTCGCGAACATGGTCCTGCATCCCACGGCATCGTGCAGGTACTCGGCTACAGCCCAGGCAATGGAGAGCCCATCGTAGGTGCTGGTACCGCGTCCGATTTCGTCGAGCAGGACCAGCGAGCGCCGTGTCGCACCGTGCAAGATGTTGGCGGTTTCGCGCATCTCCAGCATGAAGGTGCTCTGGCCGGCGACCAGGTCATCGCTGGCCCCCACCCGCGTGTAGAGTCGATCCACGAGGCCAATCCGAGCGCTCGAAGCGGGTACGAACGCGCCAGCCTGCGCCAGAATCACCGCCAGAGCCGTCTGGCGCATGACCGTAGACTTGCCGGCCATATTCGGTCCAGTGATGATCATCAAACGCTCTGCGTCAGCCTCCAAGCACACGTCGTTGGGCACGAAAGTCCCCGCTGGCAGCATGCGCTCGACCGCGGGATGGCGTGCTTCCGTAAGCTGCAACCCCGTGCCGTCGTCCAGGGCCGGCCGGACATGGTCGTAGGCGTGCGCGGCTTCGGCCAACGCCGCATGCACATCGAGGCGTGCAAGCCTGGCGGCTAGGGCTCGAAGCTGTGCAGCCGAACCGGCGACGCGTGTCCTTAGCTCGATGAAGCGCTCGAGCTCCAGCATCCGGGAACGCTCTTCTGCACCCAGTATGCGAGCTTGCAGCGACTCCAGGCGCTCGGTGATGAACCGCTCGCCGCCTGCGACGGTCTGTTTGCGCCGGTAGTCTCCTGGAACCGAGCGCAGGTTCGATTTGGTGATCTCGATGTAGTAGCCAAACACTCTGGTGAAGCGCACCTTCAACGACGAGATGCCTGTGCGCTCCCGCTCCTCGGCTTCAAGCTGCAGCATCAGCTCCTTGCCGGAGGACGCCAGGTCCCTCAGCTCGTCGAGCGCCGCGTCGCAGCCTGGACGAAACACGCCTCCAGCATTCGCTGCCACGGGTGGCTGCTCCGCCAAGGCATCGCATAGGGCCCGAGCCAACGGCTGGCACAGCGGTTCGGGCCTTAGACTGCGTCGCCAGTCACCCGCCGCGAACGCGTCCGTGTCGTTGCACACGCAAACGGCCAGTTTCTCGGCCGCTCGAAGGCTGTCGCGAATTGCGCCCAAATCCCGCGGGCCCGCAAGACCAGCCGTAACGCGCGTGGTCAGTCGCTCCAGATCGTGAACTTGGGACAGCAGCTGTCGCACCTGATCGCGCAACACCGGATCATCGCACAAAGCCTGAACGCAGTCGTGCCGGCGGCGAATGGTCTCCACGCACGCAAGCGGGCTCAACAGGCGCTGCCGCAGCAGGCGAGCCCCCATGGCCGTTCGTGTCTTGTCGATGAAGCTAACGAGCGCGCCCTTGCGCTCCCCTTGCAGCGTACGCACGATCTCGAGGTTGCGCACCGCTGCTTCGTCGAGCAGCAGATGCGCTCCGGGGTCGTACGGTGCCACCCGAAGTACGGGCAAGGGCAGACCGGGTTGTGCCTGCTGCGCGTACGAAAGGACTGCCGCGACTGCCAGACGCGCTGCGTCGGCGAGAGCCACGTTCTGGCCCTGCCTGGCCAAGGACTGCACATGCTCTATGCTCGCTGCCGCCTGAAGCGCGGCGTCGTCCAGCTCACGTACCGAAGCACCCCTTGCTGCCTGGCCCAGCGCCGGCGAGCGCTCGCGCGCTGCGCCATGCAACAGCAGCTCTCGGGGCTCCAAGCGTACCAGCTCCGCCGACACGTCTGCGGCCGTGGTCAGCTCGCAGGCGCGCAGCTCGCAGGTCGAGTACTCCAGCGCCGCCAATCCGAAGCGATCGCCCGCAGCCGTCACACCCACGAGGTAGTTGGGGCTGGCCGCATCCAGGCTCTCCGGCTCGAGCACGAGCCCGGGCGTTACCACGCGTACGACCTCACGCGGCACGACACCCTTGATCTTGGAAGGATCGCCGATCTGTTCGCAGACGGCTACCTTGTGACCCTGCGCGACGAGCCGCTCGATATAGCCGCCGACCGCGTGAAAAGGCACTCCCGCCATCGGGATCGCTTGGCCGGACCGATCCTTGCCGCGCGACGTCAGCGCGATTTCGAGCAGACGGGAAGCGAGGATCGCATCATCGAAGAACAGCTCGTAGAAGTCGCCCATGCGAAAGAGCAGCAGCGCATCGGGATACCGTTCCTTGGCCCGAAAAAACTGCTGCATGGCAGGCGAATGCTGCGCGACTCTCGGCTTCTTGGTCATGGCCTTGCCGGCGGCGCCCGGTGCTCGACGATCCGCAGCAATGATTCTGCAGCGCCTCCCTAGCGTACGGACAGCGTGATCTCGAAGCCGTCCAGGTCGAGCGCATTGAGTCCAAGCACAGCGCTGTCTACGACGTACAAACGCTCATCCACCGGATGGTAGTTGAGGGCCACCGGAAGCACACCCCGCTGCGTCAGCGGGCCGAACTGAGTCAGATCGACACCCAGCTGCGGTGGCACGGCACCCACTGAAAAACGCACGAAGAGCGAGGAGCTCGGCCGACCGAGGGAATCGACGCGCAGTCCGGGTGACGGCAGCGCACTGCCGCCCAGCGCCAGCGAGAAAGCGAAGTTCTGAAAAGGCTGGCCGAGGAATGCACGACCGGTTTGGGCGGGATGGATCAAAGGGTCCACCGCGCAACGCCCCGTCGTCTCGGCCCTGACCCGATGCCAGAATTCCGCGGTGTCGCCCTTCACTACGTACGACTCGTGCGCGCGGATCTGATAGCCCACGAGCGCGTCGCCAAAACAACACTGGATGCCAGCGAACGACGTGAGTGGACTGCCGCCGCACGATCCCAGCGCCAGTAGATCCCTCTGTTCGTTGGAAAGCAGGTCGGTACGTAGCTCAGGAAAAAGCACCAGGCGGTCTCGGTAGGCTTCGACAATCTCGAACGCGAGGGGCAGCTCGGGTGCGAGAACGCTGCAGGGGTCCTCTGGGTTGGCGGCCCAGCTCGGTCTCGGCTGGGTGATGACGAGCTGGTCGCCCTTGGCAACGTGCGCTCCGTAGCCCTTCCTCATCTCGGTCGCATCGAGCACGCCCAAGGCGCACAGATCGATGCCCGGGTCCATGGCGATCAGCTGGCCGGCGGAAAGCGAACCGCGGCCGCCGCGAGCAAGGAAACCCTCGTACGCAAGCGTCCATTGCTCGGGTCCGATGTGCCAGGGGTTGGCGTTGGCGCAGATCAGCGGGTGGTGAACTGGATGGTCTCGATGCGTGGGGTCGCTGTCCACACAGACCTGATCGCTGACCAGCGCTGGCATCATGCCCGCCGGGCAACCTCTGGTCCCGCCGCACAGCGGGTCTGCCGGTACACCGAAGGAGCCCAGCGGAACCAGGTCGGGCACCGCCGCGCTGAGCGTCACGCCGTTCGGCAACATCGTCTCGGACTGGCCCTCGAGCTCGAAGAGCGGACTGCTGGCGGCCGGACCCCGGAAGGTCTCGCTCGTGAAAAGATCCACCCGAGGCAGGTGCCTGCGCTGAAAGAACGCTGCATCCTCCCTCTTGTCCGGGTTGTTCGGGTCTTTCGGGCAGCGGCGCCCCGCCTCCAGGTCCTGCACGTCCACGATGCGCACCGTCCCGTCGGTCAACGCAACAGCGAGAAACACGCCCTGCAGCCGCCTGGGATTCGCCGGCGGTGGATCCACCGGCGCAGGTACTGCGGGCACGCAGGCCGGTGCGCCCGGCGCGCAGCCGGGAGTCAGGATCTCGAGTACAGCAGCGCCGCCGGCGCCCAACCGCAGGCCGGTCCCGCTGCCCACGGCGTGAAACGGAATCCGATCGCTCGCACGCCCGCCACGATCGTCCACACGAAGCACTCGCTTTCGGGCCAGGTCCACAGCCAGCACCGAACCGTCGCTGGCGTCGATGGCGTAGGCAACACGGTGATGCAGGATCGGCGCCGGCGGCGGCAAGCCCGGACCCGGCGGCGCTGGCGGGAGCAACCAGGGAAGCTGGGGGGTGACCACGAGATCGCGTGTAGGCACGCCAACGTAGATGGGCTCCTCGAACTGCTCCGTCACCAGGTTGAACACGTGGATCAGCGGCAAGGCGGCGTCCGCCACGAGCAGCTGCATCCGGTCGGGATCCCATGCCAGCGCCACGGGACGCGCAGGGCGGTTGAGCGAGCCGGGATCGGCGAGGCGCGGCGCAGCCGCCGGCGTGAGCCGGGGCGGGCTGCCTCTTTCGGAATCGCAAGGTCTCGGGGGCGGCGCTTGCACACCCGGCAGTTCTGGTGGCGGGGGCGGCGGCACCAGCGGCGGCACCACCCAGCTGCGGTTGTTGCACACCGCCAACGGAGGACAGAGGCCGGTGGGCGGCTCCGGCACTAGCGAACCGTCCGCCTGGATTGCCAGCCTGACTATGGTCGAGTTGTCCGGCACCGCGACAAACAGCGCCTCGGTGCCGGGCGGGGCCGGCGGCTGGCCCGTCGGACCTGGAAGGAGCAGCAAGTCCACAGGGGGGCCACCCACGGGGATACGTTGAATGCTCGGGGGATCCGACGAAGGAGGATTGGCAGGCGCGACAAAGGTGTCGGTGCTGAACCACATCACCTCGTGCCAGGCATAACTGGCGACGTACGTCGTGTGTGTCGTCCCGGGGCCCGGCG
>JAKSBK010000077.1 GCA_022361155.1 Pseudomonadota bacterium | reverse complement strand
GTGTCATGCGGAACTGCTCTGCGCGCGATCTATGTTCCTGCGTACCCACCTGCCTGCCCCTGGAACCTGGCCCCTGCCGCGTGCTGTGGAACGAGATCAAGCAGTGCTATCTGGATCGTTGCGCGGCGGTGTGCGGGCCCTAGAGCCGTCAGCCCGCCGGAGGCTGCGCGGCTTGGTGGCTGCCGCGATCGCCGGGGCGAGCGCCTGCGCAGCGCCGGCGGACAGTCAGGGCTCGAGCGTGGCTGCCATCGTCGGCGGCGCGCCCGCCGAGGCCGGAGCCTGGCCCAACGTTGGGATCCTGGATTCCGGCTGCAGCGCGCTCTTGCAGCATCCCAAGCTCATCGTCTATGCAGCCCATTGCGCTGCTCGTCCCGAGCGCGTTTGGTTCGGGGAGCGTTTCGACGTTTCGGTGGATAGCGCTTCTCGCACGGTCCGTGTGGCCCCTTCAGGGAAGGCCTACAGCGTAGCCACGGAACGTTGCGAAGCGCACCCGGAGGGCATGATCGGCAACGGTCTCGACGTGGCGTTCTGCACGCTCGAACGGCGCCTGCAGATTCCTGTAGTAGGCCCCATGCTGGGCTGCACGCGCGACTCGATCGAGCCGGACCTCGGCACCACCCTGGTAGGATTCGGCTTCGACGCCGAACAGGGCGGCAAAGCGGGCATCAAGCGGGTAGTGGGTGCGCCGCTGATCTCCGCCGGACAAGAGATCGAGATCGGTACCCGTCACGCCGGAACCTGCCGCGGCGATTCCGGCGGCCCCGCCCTTGTCGAGCTAGCGGGAAGCGATGGGCAGCGGGCATGGCATGTCTTGGGCGTGTTGTCCTCGGGTCCGCGCGGGCGCTGCGGCAAGGGCTACTACACCGACATCGCCAACGTGATCGGTTGGCTGGAACAGGAATCGCAGCTCGAGCTCAGTCCCTGCTACGACTCGCTCGGCAACTGGAAGCCGCTGCCGACTTGCACGACAGGCCTGGATCCAAGGGGCCACCCAACGAGAGCGCCCCGGCAATCTGCAGCCTGCGGCGACCCGTCGCCCGGCAGCGCGGGCGACCGGCATCCCCCCTCCGTTTCCATCCTGTCGGTCGAAGGAGACAGCTTGTCCTCGCCCTCGGTCGTCGAAGTGGAGGCCGAGGACCGGGAGTCCGGCGTTCAGCGCGTCGAGGTCGAATGGCTGAACGCGCAGGGTGAGACCCTGGGGCGCCTCGAGGACGAGCTGGCCCCCTATAGGTTCAAGCTCGAAAGCGACAGCGAGGTCGACCGCATCGAGGCCACGGCGCTCGACTTCGCGGGCAACACGACCCAAATCGAGTGGCCGCCTGCGCCGGCCACCAATGGCTGCAGCGTCGGCCCCGGACCCGCCGCCAAGGGTGCAAGCCAGATGAGGTTCGGCCTATTGTGCGCGCTCCTGGTGCTGCTCGTGGCTCGACGACGCAGGCGTATTGCTCACGCGCAGCTCGGGGACGGACCTCGTTGAATTGGGAGGGGCCGGGCCCCGCCGGCCGACCCGACCCTCGTTGGCGTCCGCCGGCGTGCGCGGGCACTTTCGCCACCACCGGTAGCGCAAGTGTGCGAAATGAGCTGCGGTGATGTCCGGCATGCTTGGTGCGGCGTGCGAAGCATGACGCAACCACGCTACATCGTTCCTGGAATGAGTCCGGCCGGTGACCGTGGGCTCCGCCTGCGAGCCGCCACCGCCGCACCGTCCGCGGATATCCCCAAGCCTCAACGCGGGTCAGGTCGCCGAGCTAGCTCCGAGCTGCCGCCCGGGAACCGAACGGCCCAGACGATCCACATGCACGATCAACACCCATCGGTTTCACCGATCGGTGCGATCCACACAATCCATAGGGGGCTCACTTCTCGTGAGCGCCGGTGGGTCACTTCTGCCGAGCGTCCTAGGAGAGAGCCCTCCCGCCGAATCGCGTGTAGAGTAGGGACGGAACTCCGACTGGCTGGCTCGGCGTGCGTTCAGGGACATCAGCTCCGCGGGCACATACGCGAGCGCACCACCGCGGGGCAGGCGCTCCCGCACAAAGCGCTCGATCTCGGCGCGAGCGCCCTGACCCACTTCGTCCTCG
>JAKSBK010000076.1 GCA_022361155.1 Pseudomonadota bacterium | reverse complement strand
GATGCGACAAGCCCATCACGGCGATGCGCTGACCGCCGTGTTGCGCTCTGGCGATGAAACGCCAGCCGAGTCGCGCAACCAGCTTCGGGTGGCAGGCCGCAACATAAAGGCGCCGATTGCCTAGCCGCCAGCCTAGCTCGGTCGCCGCGGCAACCAACTGACTGCCGATGCCATGACGACGATAACCGCGCCGGACCACCAGCCCGGAGACCCACGGCGAAAGATGTGTGTAGGCTCGCAAGCTCTTGGGGCTGAGGGCTACCGTTCCGACGGGTTCCTTGCCCCGCAATGCGATCAACGTCAGCGGCAACTTGTGACGCTGAAGGCGCGCCTCGACATAGCTCTTGGGATTGCGCACCGAAAAGAACCCAGGCCACTCCTCGCGCAACCAGTCCGCAACCTGCGAGACGAACCCCGGATGATCGCACAACAGCTCCACGCTGGTCTTCATGGGATGCTCACGCTAGAAGACATCTCGCCTCGCCACGTGTCTTCGATGGTCTCGCGCGCGCGAATCAGCTGCATCAAGTTGGCGTCAACCATCACCTCGGGCGCTCGTGGACGCCCATTGTAGTTGCTCGCCATGGAAGCTCCATACGCCCCAGCACCCCGGATAGCGAGCAGGTCCCCCCTCCGCAGGGGCGGCAGCGGTCGCGCCAGCGCCAGAAAATCGGCGGTCTCGCATACCGGACCAACCAGGTCGGCGGGGGCGCGGCCCGCTCGGGGGTCCGGCTCGGTGACGGGCAACACCGCGTGGTAGGCTTGGTAGAGTGCCGGCCGAATCAGCTCGGTCATGGCGGCGTCCACTACCACGAAGCGCTTCCCCGCCTGCTCCTTCACGTACAGCACGCGGGTCAGCAGGACCCCTGCGTCACCCACGAGCGCGCGACCCGGCTCGACCGCGATTTCAAGATTCAAGCCGGCTGCGCCGCCTCGCTCGACGCCCCGTCGAATGGCCTGCCCGAAATCCGCCGGCGGGTGTATGCGCTCGACCTCATCACCGTAGCGAATCGGCCAACCGCCTCCGGCATCGAGCAGGCGCAACCTCGCCCCCGCCCGAGCACACTCCGCAGCGAACGAAGCGGTGATCGCTACCGCGTCCTCGATAGGCGCCGGCGACCGGCACTGGGAACCCACGTGGCAGCCAAGACCCACAAGACTCAGGTGGGGGCTGGCGAGGATGCGCGGCAACAACGAACGCGCGATCGGAAGCTCCAGACCGAACTTGTTGTCGTGCAGACCGGTCGCGATGTAGGGGTGGGTCTCGGAGTCCACGTTGGGATTGACCCTGAGCGCAACCGGAGCGCGTGCTCCCAGCTCATGCGCAACGCCTTCGAGCGCGTCGAGCTCCGGTGCGCTCTCCACGTGAATCGAACGCACCCCGGCGCGCAAGGCGGCTCGCAGCTCGGTATCCGTCTTGCCGACACCGCTGAAGAGGATACGCGCAGCCGGTACGCCGGCCGCAAGGACCCGGGCGAGCTCTCCCCCGGAGACGATGTCCATCCCACAACCGGCGCGCCCGAGACGCCTCAGGATCGACAGGTTGCCGTTCGCCTTGACGGCGTAAGCCACCAGGTGCGGCGTCGTCTCGAGCGCAGCATCAATGGCCGCATAGGCGTCGTCCATGGCGGCGCCGCTGTAGACATAGCTCGGGGTACCGAAGCGGCGCGCAAGCTCATCGAACGGCACCGCTTCCGCGCACAGCGAGCCGCCACGGTAGGCGAAGAAGCGCTCGTCGAGCCGCTGAGCGGGCCTATTCACGCGCCGGGCCGGTCGCCACGGCTGTCGTGACCCCGAACGACGCCGCAACGCGCTCCGGATCGAGTCCGCGCGCCCGCAAGCGCCGGGCGAGGGCCTCGATCTCGTCGTGCACCCGTGCGCGCGCCGGGCCGCCGGTCTGCGCTCTGCGTTCCACGGCCGCTTCGACGTCGAGCACCTCGCGGACGTCTTCGGCGAAACCCGCGTGCTCGGCCTCGAGCTCCGCAACAGACAGCTCGTCGAGCTGCCGGCCGCTCGCCTGAGCACGCGCCACCAGGCGCCCAACTATCCGATGCGACTCTCTGAAGGGCACGCCCTTGGCGGCCAAGTGGTCGGCCAGATCCGTGGCGAGCAGCCAGCCGTCTTCAGCGGCTTGGCGCATCCGGTTCGCATCGAACTGTGCGCCGGCCAAGGCACCAGCCAGGACTTTTAGGCATGCATCCACCGTGTCGAAAGCGTCGAACACCGGCGGTTTGTCTTCCTGCAGATCACGATTGTAGGCGAGCGGAAGTCCCTTCATCAAGACGAGCAGAGCCACGAGATCACCCACCACGCGGCCACACTTGCCGCGCACCAGCTCGGCGATATCCGGGTTCTTCTTCTGAGGCATCATCGAAGAGCCGGTCGTGAACGCGTCGCTCATCTGCACGAAACCAAACTCCTGACTGCTCCATACGACGAGCTCCTCGCCGATACGAGACAGATGCACCGCACAGATGGCGAGCGCCGCCGTCGCTTCGATCAGGAAATCCCGGTCGCCCACGGCATCCAACGAATTGTGGCTCACCTCGCCAAATCCGAGCTCTTTGGCCGTCTGCTCTCGGTCGAGTCCGAACGATGTGCCCGCCAACGCGCCCGATCCCAAGGGCGAGGCATCCATGCGGCGCGCCGCGTCCAGCAGGCGCGAGCGGTCGCGGCTCAACATCTCGGCCCAGGCGAGAAGGTGATGCGCGAGGCGGATGGGCTGCGCGCGCTGCAGGTGGGTGTAGCCGGGAAGCAGGACGTCGAGCGTGTCGCCCGCACGGCGAGCAATCACGCACAGCAGCTGGTCTATTCGGAGCGCGCTGCCCTCACAGGCCTGGCGCGACC
Organism: Pseudomonadota bacterium; assembly: GCA_022361155.1. Taxonomy (NCBI): domain Bacteria; kingdom Pseudomonadati; phylum Pseudomonadota; species Pseudomonadota bacterium. The sequence goes on along the minus strand of JAKSBK010000076.1, from coordinate 5,091 downwards.
ACAGCCGTAGATCGGTAGCCACCTGGTCGTTGCGACTACGTCCGGTGTGCAATCGCGCACCCGCCGAGCCAATGCGCGCGGTCAAGGCTGCTTCGACGTTCATGTGCACGTCCTCATGCGCCGGATCCCACACAAGGCGATCCTGTTGCGCCTCGCAGGCAAGCTCCTCGAGACCCTGGATCATGCGATCCGCATCTTGCTGGCTCACTATGTTCCGCGCACCGAGCATGCGAGCGTGAGCTATGGAACCGCGAATATCGTGCTGCGCGAGGCGCCGGTCCACATCCACGCTGGCGCTGAAACGCGCGGCGCTCTGCGCCAGGTCGCTGGTGAAACGCCCACCCCATGGTTTGTCGCTCATCTCCGACGCTCCTGCCGAGTGCCCTTCTGAAACCTGCCGGACCTCTTGCCCGCATCGGTCACCAGCCTCCGGCCCAATCGGCCGATCCGCCCGCGCAAACAGCCGCGTCCTCGTCTCAGCGTCCTCAACATAGTGTCGACTATGCCTCCGGCGCTTCGACTGCCGATCGGCCGCTATCACGGGCACATCGACCGATCGGGCTCGAAGTTGGTGACCGGTGCAGGCTAGCGCGCTCAGCTGGGCGCAGGCAACCTGAGCGCCACGCGCCCGAGCAGCCTGGCGCCCACGCGCGCGGCATGCGTATCGGTTAGCGCCGCGAGCAATGCGGCCGCAGCAGGTGTGAGCACTCCGACACCGGCAGCCGTCAGAGCCAGGACGAAACTCCCGAGCGCTGTACGTACGGCGCGCTGCGCCTCGTTTCTAGCAAGACGCGCGATCCACAGGGCCGCAGCAGCGTCCCTGAAGTCGGTGCTGACCAGCGCGATAGCGTGCTCGCCTGCCGCCCCGCCCGCCGCGCCCAGCACGATGGGAACCTCCGCTGCCGCCAGCGCGGCATCGTCCGTGCCCGGATGGCCGAACGCCGCCACCCGATCCCCAGTGCTTCCGAGCCTGGTTACTTCCTGGGCGCGCTCTTCGGGAAGCAGCTCTGCCTTGACGTGGGCTACGTCCAGCCCCCTGCCAAGGGCTTCGACCGTGCCTCGCTGATCACCGGACAGCAACACCACCTCGATGCCCAGGTCCAACATGCGCTGGATGGCCGCGCGAGCCCCGGGCCGTACCGGATCGTGCAAACTCAGCACTGCGCGAAGTTGGCCGCCCAGCGCGACGAAGAGCGAAGTGTCGCCGCTCGCTTCGAATCGGACCGCCTCGGCATCTGCCATGGCGACGCTGACTCCCTCGTCGAGCAGCAAGCGGCGATTGCCCACGATGAGCTCCTCACCACCGGGCGCAAGCGCGGTGAGACCCCGCCCAGGCAGGACGTTTACGCGTCGTACTGCGGTAGGCGTGACGCCGCGACGCTCGGCGAAGCGTAAGATCGCCATGGCAATAGGCTGCCCCCTCGCCTCTGCCTCGGCTGCGGCCGCGAGCGCGACGATCTCGTCGGCGTCGGCCCCGTGCAGCGCTAGCAGCTCGGCCACCTCGGGCTTTCCCTTGGTCAAGGTGCCGTGAGGGAAGATCGCAGCCACGGACACGAGCCCTGCGCGTTCGAGCGCTCTGGCGTCTTGAAACACGATGCCTCGCAGGCCAGCCGCGGCACCGGCTGCAACCAGCGATACCGATGTTCCGGAGCGAAGCGCCGAAAGCGGCGCGGCTATCAGTACGGCGGCGGCGCTGCAAAGGGGCGTGCTGAAACCAGCGGGTTCAACGACCAGCCATATGCTCGCCGCTGCAAGCCATACGAGCGCCCCTCCCCACCTCGCCAATTGGTACGCGCGCTGGGCGACGACGGCGCCGTCGCGAGCTGCGCCATCGCCGTAGCGCTGCGGCCGCACGAGCGCTCGCTGCGGGCCGACCCGAGTCGCCATGACCCGCACCGCCCCCGATACAATGCGAGCGCCTGCAAGGAGCGGGTCGCCCTGCTTCCGTGGCACGGGAGTGCTCGCTCCCGGGTGAAGCAGAGCCAGCGCCCCGCCGGCCTTCACCACCCCGTCCACAGCTACCACGTCACCCTCGAGTGCGACGATCTCCTGACCCGTCCGCAAGGACTCCGCGGGCACCGGCCGGAGCTCGGTGTCGCTGGAAGCCATGCCCGCAACGGCGGGAACTCGCGCGGTGGACGGGAGCTGTTCCACTACGCTGGCAAGCGTCCGGGCCACGGGCCTGTTGCAGCGCCGCTCGAGCCACAATCGGGCGGCCAGCAGCAGCGCGGCAGCCGAAGCACCCTCGAGACCCCACCACGAACCGTGCCCCTCGAGCAACACCAGGTAGCTACCCAACGCGGCCGCCACCACCCCACCCGGAGCCGCTGCCCAACCGAGCCAGCCAAGGTCCGGCCGAGCAGGCCACGTATTGTAGAGCACGAGCGCTGCGGACAGGGCGGACAGGCTCGCCGAAACGACCGCACCCCCGGCAACAAGCCCTGGCCAGGCAGCCACGGCTGCCCCCAGCGCCGAGATTGCGGCCGCCCAGATCCCGGCGGGCGTCATGATCTTGAGCCCGACGGCAAGTCCCGGCGCTGGACCCGGCGAAAGGACGTTCTTGCGGGTGGAACGCGGCCCGGCGGTGCCCGGAGCTTCCGTGGATCGGCGGTCGGCAGAAGCTCGCGGCCCAGCTCCGTCGTCGGGGCCAGCAGCCGCCTGCGACGCGGCTTCAGGCACCTGGCCCGCCGCACTACCGGCCCAGCGTTCGCCCTCGCGATAACGCTGGCGGCAGCCGGCGCTGCACAGGTAACGAAAACCGTCCTGCAGGAGCAGGACGGCGCCGGCACGCAGGGAATCGACCGGTTTGCCGCAAGCGGCGCAAGGGACCTCCGGGCCCTTCGGACAGTCCCTGGGTAGCCTGGATAGCCGCTTTGTCACCGACCATTTGACGCGTGGTTGAGTCGAGCTCGACACGATGCGGACTACTAGCCGTCAGCGCCTAGAGGGGACGCTGCTGGAAGGCCCGCATGGCGCCAAGCACCCGGCGCACGTAACGCCGCGCATGCTCCGGCATGGGAAGGCCGTCCCGGAGACGCTGCCCGACACGCCCCGGACCCCGATTGTAGGCGGCCAGCGCCAGGTGCTCGCGGCCGTCAAAGCGCTTGAGCAAAGTCGACAGGTAGTAGGTCCCGGCGTCGATGTTGAAGTCTGGATCGTAGGGATCGTAGTCGCGATCCAGCTGCCTGGCCAACGCCTTGCCCGTGCTCGGCATGATCTGCATCAGCCCCCTCGGTCCCCGGCGGCCCCGCGCCTTGTGCTGGAACCGGCTCTCCACCCATATGACGCCATTGACCAAGCTGGGCTCCACACCATGACGATCGGCGGCTCGGCGCACAATCGCCTGCACGTAACGAATGCGAGCTACATCGGCTTGGTTCCAGGGGGGGGGAAGCTCGGCCTCCGGGTCCAGCGCCACCGACTGAGGCCCGTGATGAGGCGCGCTGATCGGTGCCGGGTAGGCGCTGGAACCGGTACAGCCGCACAGCAGCGCTGCGAGACACCAAGACAGGCGCTGCCCGGTGCTGCGATCGCGCAGCCATGTACTCGCCCGCAGGCTCGCGGCGGCGGTAGCAGGCACCCGGGAGCGCCGCTCACGCTGCTTTGGCTCGGCGCACACGCCCGGTTCGAAGTTGCGGCGCTGGATACTGCTGTGGCCTGACACGCGTCCTCACCATCGCTGGTTACGAGCACGTCTATTATGCGTCACCCGGCGGGACTGGCCAACAAAGCAGGGCTATCCAGCAGACCGAGACTGGACGGTTCCCCGCGAGCGGGTAACCTCAACCAAGGGCCGCGATGGACTCCGTAGCCACCACCATGACCGCATCGAGCCGGGCCGTCCTTCGATGGTGCCAAAGGCTCGGTGTAGACACCGCGCCCATGTTGAGCACCGTCGGCATCGACCAGGACACCATCATGGACGCGGACGCCCGTATCCCGCTCACGAAGGCCGTGGCCCTGCTCGAGGAGGCCCAACGGATCACCAAGGACCCGGCCCTCGCACTGCACGCTGCAGAGATGCTTCAGTTCGGCGCCTACAAGGTCGTCGACTACTTGGCGTTCACGAGTCGGACGGTCGGGGAGGGGCTGGAGAAGCTCGCGCGCTACTTCCCGATCGTGAACGCCGGCGCTGCCTTCGAGATAGACGACCGCGACGAGCACGAAATCGCGTTCCGCCTCAAGAGCAACCATCCAGGCGCGGCGGCACGGACGCACGCGGAATATGCACTGTCCTTGGTGGCGTTGCGGTGCGGCAAGGCCATCGGGCACCCGCTTCCGCTCGCGCGGGTGGAGTTCGCGTTTGCCGAGCCTGCTGACACGAGCGAGTACGAGAGGGTCTTCTGCTGCCCTGTCCACTTCGGAATGGTACACAACCAGCTGGTGCTGCCGAGGCCCAGCTGGAGCACGCTGACCCCACAGGCCGATCCCGGAATCTACGAGCTTCTGGAGGATCATGCTCGCAGCCTCTTGAAGGCACTTCCCGTTCCGCACAGCTTCCTGGACCAAGTGCGCATAGCCGTGGCCGAAGAGCTTCGCGGAGGCGACCTTGCGCTCGACCATATCGCGCGCAAGCTTGGACTCAGCAGCCGCACACTGCAGCGGCGTCTACAAGAGGAAGACGTGACCTACGCCGGCCTGTTGGACAAAGCGCGCTGCGAGGCCGCGGAAAGCTACCTGCGCCAGGAGGGCATCGCCTTGTGCGAGGTCAGCCACCTGCTGGGCTTCTCGGACCAGAGCGCCTTCAACCGAGCCTTCAAGCGCTGGACCGGAGCTACGCCGCGCGCGTATCGGCTGGGCCGAGCGTCGGCGCGTCGCGCCACGCTACCAGCAACGCGCGGGACCTAAGGGCCCGCGGAAGAATAACCCATCCATTTCGCCGGTTCTGACCACCGCTGGCTAATGTTGCTCCTCCTCGAAGTATCCCCAATACTCCTCGTCGTCGCGCCTCGCCAGCGGCGCCCAGTCCTCACCGAAACACACGAGTTTTCTTCCGCGGGCCCTAAGGGCTCGCCAGCGGCGCCCAGTCCTCACCGAAACACACGAGCTATTCTTCCGCGGGAGCTAACCAAGTGTCGATTCGGGCCAACG
>JAKSBK010000075.1 GCA_022361155.1 Pseudomonadota bacterium | reverse complement strand
TCCAGACCAAGACCTGGACTCCCGAGTGGCCAGACGCGATGTCGACCAAGCCGCGCTATTTGGTCATGAACTTCGAGCAATTCCAGCAGCCCGACTCCGAAGCGAAGCTGGTGGACTTCTTGGCTCGCCATATCGTCGATTTCGTGGTCGTGGACGAGATTCACTTCACAAAACAACGCGACGAGAAACAGATGAGCCGTCGCAAGCGGCTCGTGCAGGGCCTCATCCTCGAATCAGGCAAACGCAACGCGGACTTGTGCGTGCTCGGCATGTCCGGCACGCCGGTCATCAACACCCTCCAGGAAGGGCGGAGCCTGGTCGAGATGATCACGGGTCATCGACACGATGAGCTGGAGACGAAGGCGACGGTCCAGAACTGCATGCGGCTCTACCAGCGCCTCGTAACCCTGGGCACTCGCTGGAAGCCCGACTACAGCACCCAGCTCGAAGAGCTGAAGCCCGAGGTCGATTGCGTCGAACACCTCGAAGAAATCCGCCTGGTGGGGCGCGGGACCGTGCTCGACATGGAGCAAGTTCTGACCAAGGTGCGCATCCCCACGATCGTGAAGCACCTGGAGCCGGGCAAGAAGACCTTGGTCTACACCCACTACGTGGACGGAATCTCCAGCCAGCTCTGGCACGCGGTCAAGGACGCTGGCTTCCGGCCGGGCCTGTTCACCGGCAACAGCGATGAGACCGACTTGGGCGAGTTCATGAAAGCGAACGGGCAAGTCGATGTGCTGATCGCATCAAGTCGCGTGAGCACCGGCGTCGACGGTCTGCAGTACGTCTGCGACAAGCTGATCATCAACTCGCTCCCCTGGACCAACGCCGAGTACGAGCAGCTTCGGGCGCGGCTCTGGCGGCAGGGCAGCAAGTTCGACAAGGTCACGGTCGTCATCCCGGTGACCTTCGCCTACGTGAACGGCGAGCGCTGGTCCTACTGCGAATCCAAGCTCCACCGCTTGGAGTACAAGAAATCCATTGCGGACGCCGCAGTGGACGGCGTGGTGCCCGAGGGGAACCTCAGGAGCCCGGCGCAGGCCCAGCAGGACATCATGGGCTGGCTCGAGCGGCTCGAGACTGGCGCCATCGAGACGATCGAACGCCGGCTGATCAAGATCCCGCTTTCACGCGAACCCGGTGAGGTCAAGCGGCGCACGCAACGCTACGGCGACTTCTCGAGGATGAACAATCGCTGGTACGCCGCCACCAGCGACAAGACCCACACTCGCCTTGAGGCCAACCCAGAAGAATGGGCCCACTACCACACGATGTATCAAGAACTCCGAAAGAGTTGGGACGTGGTGCCCTTCGAAGAGGAAATCCGTTGGCTTGAAAGGCGCGAGGGCATGGACGTTGGCGATTTCGGCTGCGGCGAAGCTCTGATCGCCGCGTCCGCGAGTGAACGCCATCGGGTTCACAGCTTCGATCACGTGGCGGTCAACGAAACCGTCCACGCGTGCGACATCTCCGCGGTGCCACTCGACGCCGAGTGCCTCGACGTCGCGGTCTTCTGCCTCTCGCTGATGGGCGCCAACTTCACCGACTACATCCGCGAGGCGCATCGCTGCCTGCGTCTCGACGGCGAGCTCCACATCTGGGAGCCCGCCAGCTACTTCGACGACCAAGCCCAGTTCTGCGCCGACCTCGGCCGCCTCGGCTTCGACGTGCTGCCCCCAAGAAAGGAAGGGCTGTTCCTTAGAATCCGTGCACTCAAGAACGCCACCGCCCCGGCACCGAATTTGTCGCTTCGCTTCCGAGGGCACGACGGATAAGCAGCTGCAGGAGCTGCTCACGTCCACCATGACCATATACAGGACGATCCTCAGTCGAGGCTACTTTCCCAAGGAACTGCCACCCGCCTTCTTCACCGAGCAGTTTGCGAACTACGCGACGACAAAGCGGGGCCGAGCGATCCTGGCCCAATACAAGCCGACCGACAACTTCACCCAGTGCGTCGATTACCGGCTCGCCCTTCTGCCTCATGACGCGCGCGTCCTCAGGATCCCGAACCCTGCCGCGTTTTCGACCCTTGCGGAGCTCGTATCGAAGAACCTCCGTCGCTTGCTGAAAAGCGCGAGCCGATCTCCCTTTTCGAAGAGCCGTCCTATCTACGCCACGAACCACGCTCGCGCTATCCACGGGATGGTCGCACCACCCAATCTGGCAAAAGAGCGAACGATATCGCGAGGTGGCGCGCGTTACCTCGTCAAAACGGACGTCAGCCAATTCTACCCTTCTCTCTATACGCATGCGGTGGGTTGGGCAATCGATCCCCAGCTTCGGAACAAGAAGAACTGGGGACGTGCCAAGCTGCTCGGCAAGCGCCTCGATCAGGCACTCATGAATTCGCAGGGAAAGATCAGCCAAGGCATCCCGATTGGAAACGACATCTCTTTCCTGTTGGGTGAGGTTGTCTTGGCCCAGGTTGATCGCTCGCTGAAGATGGCTGCTCCCGAACGCTGCTACAGATGGTACGACGACTACGAGATTGCGTGCGATTCGTACGAAGAGGCGGGCACGATCTTGCGATCCTTGCGAAAGGCGTTGGAGAATTTCCAGCTGCGAACGAATCCAATTAAGACGGAGATCGTTGCCCTACCAGTAGCCACGGTGGAAGACTGGAAGGATGCGCTTCTCGATAGAGCTAAGGAGACTCTCAGCTCGGCGAGAGATATGGTGCAGTACTTTGATGCCGCCTTCCGGTTGCGAGAACGGTACCCGAACGCGCCAGTCCTTCTCTATGCCCTGGGACTGCTCTTTCGACTCCGGAGGCCCGCGGACGCCGCGGCAAGGGTGGCGCAGAGTGGGATCAGTCAGTGCCTATTGAGTGAGCCCGGCTGCGCGCAGAAGGCCTTCGCGCTTCTGACGTTCTGGAAGCTCAACGGCCTTGCGCTCGATGACAAGCTCCTACGCTGCACCGTTACGCAGATCGTCAAGAGCCACCGTGACGCTGGAGTCGAGAGTGACGTCTCGTGGGCGCTAGCGTTCTGCAGCCAAAATTCGCTGCCTCTCGCCAAATCGGCTGCCCGGTTGTTGTCCGAGCTCGAAAACGACTGCGTCGCGATACAATCGCTACACCTCGACAAGCAGGGCCTACTGCCCGATGGGTTTCGCAAGACCTCGCTAACCAACGCCCTCAAGTCACAGGATCCCGAGGGTGAGCACTGGCTCGCAGGGTACGAGGCGGTCCGGCACGGTTTCGTTGCTCCACCAGCGAGCGCATATTCGACCCACACGCTCTTCCGGGACATGCTAGCATGCAAGGTGACGTTCTATCGAACGAGGCTTCCCGCATACGCGAGCATCATTCATCCGGGCGGCGCTCCGGAGTGGGCGGTCAGGGAATGGCTGCACAGCCTCGTCTCGCAGGCCAAGAGGAAGGGAAAAGGGCCGTCCGAGGGTGAGCGGCCAGAAGTCCCAATGTTGAGACTAATCGAGTCCGACCTCGTGAAGGTGCAGCAGGCTCGTAGGCCTGCGAAAGCGACGGCGGACACTGTCTTTGATCTGTTGGATGTCTTCGAGCCAGAAGCCTTCGCAGCCCTGCTCGAAGATGAAGAGCCGTACTCGGCCTGACGTGTTGCGTTGTGTGTGGCTCAGAAACGTGTCAAGGCTGAAGCGCGCGGCGCTAGCTACATGTTGATGCAAAAAGGGGGGTTGAGCGTCCTTGCCAGGGGTGTCGGTGGGCCGTCAGGTAGCCACAACGGTTGTCTTCACCCAGGTGGTTATGCCCGGACGATGGCCACCGAGTTGTTGGCGATTCCGGCCCACGCGACTGCTCGGGTGTCTTCGCGAGGTCCCCAAGCGCCTCATTCACTGCGTAAGCATCCCGTGGGGTGCATCTGGTTGGCTCGGCTGACCTCGTGTAGTTGAAGGCACTTTAAAGGACACCCATAGTCTTGACAACGCCGCTGCTGGGTGCCATAGAGGAACTGCGATGACGGTTGCGCGTGCGGAGCAGGTGAGCGTGGATGCGACGCCCTGGTATCATGTGATATCCCGCTGT
>JAKSBK010000074.1 GCA_022361155.1 Pseudomonadota bacterium | reverse complement strand
GCCCTGATCGGTCGCGCCTACGGGGCTCAAGACCTTGCACACGATGTGCGGCTGGCCTGCCACGGGCTCGACGTTAACGACAACGAGTTCGTTATCGGACTGATCGGCAGCGCTCTGCATCCGCTGTCGCATGTGATCGAATCCATGCGCAAGACTCGGCAGACGTCGGAGTTCATACGCCAGATGGGCCCATTCTTCGTAGGTCACGTGGCCGCACGTATCCCCGGTTGATGCGCTTACAGGACACTGGGCGGGTGCAATCTCAGGTTTCGGCTAGTACCTGCAGGTACTCGTGCACCACGGTTTCTAGACCAACAAAGAGCGCCCTGCTGATCAGGGCGTGCCCGATCGAGACTTCGTCGAGGTGATTCAATCGGCGAAAAAGCACGAGGTTGTCGAGATCCAGATCGTGGCCGGCGTTGACGCCCAGTCCAAGCTCGTGCGCTTGCGCGGCCGCTTCGGCATAGCGGCTGAACGTGTGCCGGGCGGCATCCCAGCCATCCAGCCACGCTCGTGCGAATGGCCCGGTGTACAGCTCGACGCGGTCGGCGCCCACCTGCTCGGCCCACGCAACCGCTCTGGGCTCAGGGTCCACGAAGAGACTGACACGGATTGCTCGTTCGCGTAGATCCGACACGACCGATCGCAGCTCGTCGCCGGTTTTCATCTCGGGCTGCCAGCCGGCATCGCTTGTGATTTCGCCTGGCTTGACTGGGACCAACGTGGCCTGGTGAGGTCGCACCCGAGCGACCATTCGCAGCCAATCGGGCCGCGGGTCTCCCTCGATATTGAGCTCGACCTCCTCGCGTTCGGACGCAAGCAGCTCCGCTATGTCCAGGACATCACGCACGGTGATGTGACGTTCGTCCGCGCGTGGATGCACCGTGATGCCACGTGCCCCTGCGGTCAGGCAGGTGCGCACGGCTTGCAGGACGCTGGGAGCGCTGCCGCCCCGGGAATTCCGCAGTGTTGCCACCTTGTTGACGTTGACACTCAGACGGGCCGCCATGGTTGAGCTAGATACACAGGCGCCGGCGCTTTGTGAAGACTAGCGTCCACGAGGCGGTCGTTCCCGCTTGCGGAACCAGAAGCGATAGGCCTCCATGCGAACACGCTGCTCCTCGGGAGCCCGGCGGTCACAGGTCGAGAGCTCGTCCGAGCCTGCCGGCGCACCCCAGCGCAGCTCCACGCAGTCGTTGGGGTTGTACGCGATCTCCAGCGCCTCTTGGCGTTCGACCAAGGCCCGCAGGCTCAGCGTGTGTTCGGAGCCGTCGCTGCGCCGGTAGCCGAACGATCGCCGCTCGAGCTCCCGAGGCAGCTGGTCCCGAAGCTCCGCCAGTGCCTGGTCGCCGCGCTCGCCGTCGGCAAGCGCGAAGCTGGCGCGCCGGCGCTCCACCGTTCCGGGAAAACCGAGCACGGTGTCCATGGCGATCAGAAGGCGCATGTCGCGCGAGGGCGTGGAGTAGTCTTCCCAGGCTCCCCGTGTTTCGAATACGGCGTGGCCCGAGGGCATCTCGATGGGAGCGAACCCGCGCGACCGCATGTACTGCGTGCCGTTGTCGACCGAGATCACCCTGCGGCGTACCTGCTCTTCCAGGGCGTCGACGAGGCTCGTAAGCCGGTCGGCCGCGTCCAAGGGCAACGGATTGATCAGCACGTCCATGCGATCATAGAAGTCGTCGGCCGAGCCTTCGTACTGCTCGATGCTGAAGGGTGCGGACAGAATCGAGTCGCTGAGCTGTCCGTTGTCCAGCGCAGCCAAGGTGCCCAGGGCCGGGTCGATGCGTAGCGGTCTGAACGCCTTGAACCCGGCTCCGGCGCGGGCGGTGTCGGACTTGAACAGGAAGGAGCCTCGCCAGAAGCGCCTGCGGCTCACCGTGGAGTCCGGTTGCGCTTCGGCGGCCATCAAGACGCCGTAGCCGTCGCTTTGCCACGGTCTTTGTGGAAACCACTTCACCAAGACCATGATGTGTCCATAGGGATCCGCAAATACCGTGCCCGGGAGCAGGCTCTGCCGCGAAAGCGACACGGGGTACAGGTCGCTGACCAGATCCTGCGGTTGGGTCCGTCCGCTTGCCGAGTGCACGACTGCCTGCATCGTGGTCAGGTACTTGTGGAAGGACGCTACGTGGCTCAGGCCGGGGTCGCGCGGCTCGCCGTTGCCGTACAAGACGGGCTGGCAGCGTGGTGGAGTGCTGGCGTCCCCGCGAGTGCAGGATCGGTAACCGAAGGGCAAGCCGAGCTTCCAGGCGAAGTACGCCCGCAGCGCGAAGGGCAGGTCGGCACAATCCGGCTGCAGGTGCAGCTGCTGTTCCTCGTCCAGACCCAGATGGTTGTAGAGCAGGTTGCGCGTCTGGTCCTGCAGCAGCACGTGCAGGTTCGGCCAGGTGCGACCGTCGTCCGCCGGGAAGTCGAAGAGCTGTTCGACGAACGCCGCGTAGAGATTCTCCATGGCCAGGCTCCAGTCTCTTCGAGCCGTCCAGAAGACTTCGCCGGGATTCAGGATCTTGGCGCGGTCCACGCTGACCATGCGTACCCGAAAGCGCCGGCAGGCATGGATCCTGGCGCCGTCGGCCAGCACGGCAGTCCACCAGCCCGGGGTTGGCTTTTCGAGCGTGGTCCACTGCGAGAAGGGTGGTCCGCCCAGTCGCCTGGTTTCGCTGGCCGCGATCTGTCCAGCGGGGTCGATCAGCTGCAGCGATGCAGGCGCAGCGGCTTCGCTCCCGGTTACCACGACTCGCAGCCGATCGTGGCGCGTCGGCCAACGCGGCGACACGAACACGTGCTGGGCGCCGCTTCCACGGCAGGAGGCAGGGCTTGGGAGAACTGCGGGGGCGGCAGGCCGAACGACATCGCCGAAACGCTGATCGAGCTGCCCGCCAAACACGACCATGCGGGTCACTCGGTCCAGCAAGGAGCGTCGCGAGCTGCCGCGTCCAAGCTCGAGGTCGCTTACGGTCACCCGACGCACGTCGAACAGGGTCTCGCCTGCTGGCTCACCCTCGGTCTTGGGAGCGCACTCGGTTTTCGGTGCAGCCTCGGTCTTGGATGCACATGCGGTGTTGGACGCACACGCTGCGCTGTACTCACCCAAGGCGTGCACGACCATGGGCGAGCCCTCCTGGTTGCGCCCCAGGTACAGCATGATGTGCCCGGGAAAATGCAGCAGCACGACGCCGTCCACTGCGGCCCGGTCGAGGGAGCGCAGCTTGGCTTTCGGGTCCGCTTCCGAGACATCGAGCGCCAGGCTGCCCGCTTGGGCCTGCCAGCTGCTGTGGCGAGGCAGTACGAGGCCAAAGGACTCGAACACCTCCATCACAAAGCGCGAGCAGTCCAGGCCGCCCTGCTGACCTCCGAATCCGTAGGCTGCGTCGAGGTATCCTAGAGCCGTCTGCAACAGGGATCGCCGCGTCAACGGGCGCTGAAGCGAATGGAAATCGGCAAGATTCCGGACTTCGTGAAAGCCGTGCTCGCTCGCGACCCATGCGCTCGCGGCCGGGCTGTTGCGAGGCAGCGTCGTGTAACGAGCCACCAGATGTTCCGAGCCGTTCGCAGCGCGCAGCACCACGTTCCTTAGCGCACGTACACGCTGGCCCTCGAGGTAGCTTCCCGCCAGGCTTGCCGGTAGTGGGGGGGAGAGAGATGCGTCGTCGTTGATCCAGCCGAGCGAATAGCGTGTCCGGACGAGCCGCATGCCGTTGGGCCAGCGCCCTAGAGTCTGGATCACCTCCTGTTCGTGTGCGCTGCTGCACGCGTTGCGGTCGATGCTGGGGTCGCCTGTGGTGCTGTAGAGCGGAGCGTCGAAGGGGCCACATCGAAGCGGCGTAACCGCGAGCGCCACCCGCAAGCGAGCACGCGCCAGCGGATTCGCCGTGAACAGTGCGAGCTCGCTGTCACTCGGCTTTTTGCCCTCTCGAGTGACATACTCGCCGGAACGCAGTCGCTGTAGCATGTAGCTCAAACGCTCGGCGAGCGATTCGGTGAGCTCGGCGCCATCAACAGGGGCCAGCAGATCGTTTTGGCTGAAAGCGAAGCCTGCTCCCCTCCGGCCTACCGCCGCGTTGTGCCGCTCGATCTCTTCGACGCTCAGCACCACATCGTCGGCGTTGCCCGCCAGCTCCAGTTGCGCGATCCAGTAATCCAGTGTCAAGTGCTCCGGCTTGACGCCCGGCAGGGGCGAGGGTGCCGGCATCCGGGCGGGACAGCCAGGCGTGACCGCAGGGGTCTGGGGCGCAGGGGGGCTGCGAACAGCAACGGGCTTTGCAGCGGGCGCGCCGGCAGGACCGTGGCTGCAGGCCTGGGCCATCAAGAGCAGCGCCAAGGCCCAGCGCGCGCAGCGAGCCCGCACGACGCAGCGAAGCGTGCGGGCTAGGTAGGACCGCCGAACGTCTATGCGTGCCAATTTGAGCATGAATGTGCCACGTGCTAAGGTGGGCGCTTGGGTGGTGCTACCGAAGCGCTACGAGCTTGTCGAGTTGCTGGGCAGAGGTGGTTTCGGCGAAGTGTATCTTGCGCGAGACCGGGCCGCCCAGGAACGTCTCCTCGCGCTGAAATGGCTGCCTACCGCGGCCGATCGGCTCATCCACGAGTCGTTTGAGCGCGAGTTCTCGACGATGGCGTCCATCTCGCTGGCCGGGGTGGCTCGGGTGCACGACTTCGGCGTGGCCGGCGATGCCGGAGCCACGCCTTTCTTCACGCGCGACTTCGTTCCCGGCACATCCCTGGCGGAGGCCGATCGGCTCGATGACGCGCAACGCATCGAGGCCATCGTGCGCGCTGCGACGACGGTGGCTCCGCTCCATCGCGTCGGTGTGATCCATGGCGACCTCAAGCCCGGCAACCTGATTCTGGATGCGAACGGCGACCTTCACGTGATCGATTTCGGTCTCGCGCGCATCATGCATCACCGCGATAAGCCCTATGAACGCTCCGGCACCGTCAGCTTCATGGCGCCCGAGCTGTTCGAGGGCAAGGCGATCGACGTCCAGAGCGACGTGTACGCGCTCGGGGCCACCTTGTGGGTCCTGCTCGTGGCCGCCCCGCCTTTCGCGGAGCTGGGGGCCCGCGCGCTCGAAGCCAAGCTCGCTGGCGAGCGCCCAAAGGCACCGGCTCGTCTGAGTCCGAGCGCCAGTCGTGCCCTGGAGGTCGCCTGGCATGCCATGCGCCCGGATCCGCTGGACCGATTGGCAACGGTGGACGAGTTTGCCGCGGCGCTGGCCGGCCTCACGAACGCTCCTGTTGCGGCCGTTGCCCGGGGGTTCGTGCCACCGCGGCCTCGCGGGCACGGTCGCGTGCTCGAGGTGCTCGAGTCCCACGCTGTTGGGGCGCACAAGGACGCGGCCGAGCGCCAGGTTCTGCTCCTCGAGGGCCCCCCTGGCTCGGGGAAGTCGACGTTGCTGAGAGAGCTGAAGTGGCGCCTGCAGGTGCGCGGGTTCACGGTACTCGAGATCACCGCCTGCGAGCACGATCCGTTTGCAGCGGCCGCAACGCTGCTGCGGCAAGCCGATCTGCTTTCCGAGACCGGCAGCGCCCGGCAGGCGCACCACACGCTCGAGAGACTGCAACGCGCAGAGCGGGTGGAAGCGTGCGATCTGGCGGCGGCTCTGCACAGCTTGCTCGACGGCTCCTCCGGCGCGCGAGGCTGCGTTGTGCTCATCGACGATTTGGACCTGGCCGAGGGGTGGCTGGGCACGTGTGTGCGCTACGCCGTCCACGACGCAACGGCCAGACCGTTGCCGGTGATCGCGACGGCCACCGACAAGACTGCGCTTGGAGTGCGCGAGCTTGGCGCGCGCGAGACCTTGCACTTGGCGCCCCTGTCCGCGCATGAAGTCTCGCAACTGGTCACGGATGTGCTGGGTCCCGTGGACGAAAGCGTGACCGAAGCGCTCATCGAGCACAGCGGCGGGTTGCCTGCCGAGATCGTCGACGCCTTGGCGGAGCTGTCAACCCGCAGGGCACCCTCGGCAACGGACGTTCGCAGTCTTCCCTCCGGGCAGTCGCGGCGCCTGATCGCGCAAAGGCGGCTGGCGGCGGTCTCGAGCAGCGCACGGCGCCTGCTGGAGATCCTGGCCACGGTGGGAGGAGCGCTCGCCGGCGAACAGCTTGACGCACTGGCAATGGCGACGGGCTTGGACGCTGGTACCACGGATCGCGAGTTTCCGGACCGTAGTGTTAGCCGGCGCCTGCTCGAACAGGGCGAACGAGCAGGCCTGGTAGTGCGTGCGGCCGAGCGTGTGATGCTCGCAGACAAGGGTGTGCTCGATGTGCTTTTGCAGCAACAGCACCCGGCGCAGCGAGCCCGGCTGACCCGAGCGCTTCTGACCTCGAAGGTCTTTCCTACATTGCCGAGTTTCGCTCGTGCCTGCATCGTTCTCGCATGTCCGGGTGAAACCGACGCAGCCAACGTGGTTTCCGAGGCCGCTCGCGAGCTGACGGCTCGCGACGCTCACACCTCGGCAGCCCAGCTGTACGAGCGACTCGCAGAGCGGCAGGACGGCCTCCTTTCCGATTCTCCTGCACTCGCGCTAGCTGGGTTGCGCAACGTCATCGGCGAATACGAAAAGGCCGCCGAGCTTTTCGAACAGGTACTCGTGCGCACCGGCGCGTCGGTCGTAGACAAGACCGAGGCAGCGTTGGGAGCTGCCCGGGCGTTCAATCTGCAGTGCAAGTTCGACGAAGCGGTGCAGATGCTGGCGCGTGTGCCGGTCGATGCCCAAGCAACGACACGGGCGCGCGTGTTCCGAGAGCTGGCAAGAAACCAGCTGCGGCGGGGCGACTACGCCGAGGTTGACGTCGCTGTCGAAAAGGGTCTGGCCTGCGCTGCGGAAGACGATCCCGTGCGCATCGAGCTGCTTGGTTGTGCGGCGCTCGTCGCGAGCTACCGTGGCGAGCATACGGGTGCGCAGGCGACTGCGGACAAGGCGCTTGACCTCGCCCGGCGAATCGGCACCAAATCCGATCTTGCTTCCGCTCAGAGCTGCCTCGCGATCATCCACCAGCGTGCCGGTCAGCTCGAGGACGCCGAGCGGCTTTACCGAAACAGCATCGAGATCGCCGATCAGCTTGGCGACAGCGGGAGCATGGCCAGTGGCTCGCTGAACCTGGGTACCGTGTTGTTTCTGCGGGGTCGTCCCGCGGAAGCTGCGGCACACTACGAAGGGGCGGCGAAGCTCGCGCGGCGAGCAGGACGGACGCCCTCGGAGCTAACCGCGCGCAGCAACCTGGCGCAGCTGCACATCTACCTGGGCCTGTACGAGAGAGCGCGGCTGGAGCTACGGGCGATTGGACAGGACGCCGAAAGCGTGGGCATGCGCCTGCTCGCGGGCCAGGTTGCCGACTACCAGGGTGATCTCGCGGCGCGCAAGGGCGATCTGAGCGCAGCGCGGGAGCGCTACGACGAGGCGGTGGCACGCTTCGAGGAACTCGGGCTGCGGCGGGAGCTCGCCGAGGCTCAGCTCGACGCTGCGGAGGCACTGCTGGATCTTGGCTCGGGCTCGGACATGGCAGATGCGGGGCGGCGCCTCGCCCTGGCACGCGATCTCGTCAAGGACTCGCATCCCGACGATCTCGTCGGGCGCCAGAGGTTGCTCGCCGCACGGCTAGAGCTCCGGCGCGGCAGCGGCAGCCCTGTGCTGGGGCAGCTGGAGCAGCTTCTGACTCTCGCGCGTCACAAGCGCGACTTCGAGCTCGAGTGGCAGGTCTTGGCGGCTGTGGCCGACTACCACGACGGTGCGGCCGCGAGCTTCCTTGCCGGTCGCTTTTCTCGGCTGGCGAGAGAGGCGCTGCAAAGGATCGCATCGACCATACCGGTGGAGCAGCGCGAGGCGTTCTGGCACGATCCCCGGCGCCGGCGTGTGCGCGAGCGCGCCAACGCCGCGCGCGAGCCATCCGGCGAGCAGAGCAGCAGTGGCCGAGGGCGACAAGCTCTTGACGACCCGCGCATCGAGCGCCTCCTGGAGTCGATCCGCAACCTGGCCTGCGAGCTCGAGCTCGACCGCTTGCTGGAGCGCATAACCGAGAGTGCGGTCGAGCTGTCGGGCGCTGAGCGCGGCCTGCTGTTGCTGACCGGCGATCACGACGAGCTCACGCTGCGGACTGCGAAGGGCGGATCGGACGTGCTGGACGCGCACGCGGCGTTCAGCCGTTCGATCGCCGAGGCCGTGCTGATCGACGGCGAACCCATCGTAAGTGTCGACGCGCGCGGGGATGAACGGTTCAGCGAGTACATGTCCGTACACCACCTGATGTTGCGTTCGGTGGCCTGCATGCCCATCCGGGGCCGCAAGGGCGTGGTCGGAGTGCTCTACCTGGAGCACCGCAGGCGTGCCGCCCGCTTCAGCGATGCTGACGTGGAGCTGCTGTCGGCCTTTGCGGACCAGGCGGCTATAGCCATCGAGAATGCGCGTTTGCACCAGGAGAACAGCGAACGAAGCCAGGACGTCGCGCGAATCAACCGCGCGCTGGAACAAGCGAAGGCAGAGATCGAGCTGTTGCTGGAAGCGCGGACATCGGAGCTCGAGGAGGCTCAGCGCGAGCTCATGGCCGCGAAGCAGCAGGCAGCCGCAAGTTCGTGCCGTCACGGCATCGTGGGATCGGCTGCAGCCATGCGACCCGTGTTCGATGCCATCGATCGACTGGCGCAACTTGCGGTCCCCGTGGTGGTGCGGGGAGAGAGCGGGACGGGAAAGGAGCTGGTCGCTCGGGCGCTTCACTACGCGGGCCCGCGAGCCAAGGGGCCGTTTGTCGTCGTCAACTGTGCGTCGATTCCCGATTCGCTGCTTGAAAGCGAGCTCTTCGGTCACACGCGTGGAGCCTTCACGGGCGCGCACCAGGATCGCCAAGGGCTGATTGCCCGCGCCTCGGGGGGCACCCTCGTTCTCGATGAGATGGGCGATATGCCTTTGCGCATGCAGGTGAGCTTGCTCAGGGTGCTTCAGGAGGGGACGGTGCAGCCCGTTGGCGCAGAGCGTGAGAAGCCGGTCGATGTACGTTTTATTGCCTGCTCGAATCGGCCGCTCAAGGAGCTGCTGGGAGCCGGCCGTCTTCGGGAAGACCTGTATTATCGCCTTAGCGTCGTCGAGATCGCGCTCCCGCCACTGCGAGACCGGCTCGAAGACGTGCCGTTGCTGTGCGCCCACTTCCTGCGCCTGTTTGCGAAAGGCGCCGCGGCATCCTCCAAACGGCTATCAAGTGGCGCACTGCACAAGCTGTGCGGGTTCTCCTGGCCTGGCAACGTGCGACAGCTCGAGCACGTATTGCTCAGTGCTTCGGTGCTGGCCAATGGCAGCGTCATCGAACCGGACGACATCGCCATCGGTGAAGCCGGATCCACTTCGGATGAGGCGCGGCAGGTCTCACTGCAGGGCGCTTCCACGCCCTTGCGGGACCGTAAGGTTGCCAACATCGGCGAGCACAAGCAGCGAGAGAGGGAGTCCATCTTGGAGGCGCTGCGGGCGAGCGGCTGGAATCGCGCAAAGGCCGCCAAGATGCTTCAGATGCCGCGCCGCACCTTCTACCGCCGCTTGCGCCAGTACGAGATTCTATGACCGCCCCGGTCTTCGCCATCCATAACCGCTCAGGCTCCGGGAAGTCGGGTTTTCAGGTGTTTTCTGGGCGAGTGCGCCCGCAGGAGTCGACCGGAAAGTACGTCGGGCTCCCAACACCATCCACGCCTTGCGTGGAGCAACGCAAGGCAGCTCGCGCACGTGCCTGCTGGCGTGTAGGCTAGGAATCCGCACATGATCAGGTCATACACCCTACGGGCTCGGGCCGCCGCTATCGTGTCAGCCACAAGCTGGGCCCTGTTGGCGGGCTGTCCGCAGGATCCGGAGATTCCCATGGACATGGGCGCGCCATGCGAGACCGTAGCCGACTGTCCGGGTAACGGCGCTCGCACATGCGGCAAGCTCGCGGCTTGCGTCGCGGGACGCTGCGAGGCCGGACGCTCCCTGCTGATTCCGTGCGGCGATGAGACCCCTGCGTTGCGCATAGATGGCGGACCGGTGGCTGGTGGGGGTGCCGGGGGCGATGCGGGTACGCCCGTGGATTCCGGGAGGCTCGATGCGTCGAGCGGGGATGCCAAGCTTGACGCTTGCTCGTCGTGCGGCGAGGCGGGTCCCAGCGACGCGGCGCATTCCGATGCACCGGTGGACGGCGCCTCCTAACTGCCCACGATGTCGTCGGGCTTGTCGTCGAACGGCGGCCGGCCATCGTCTTCGGCCCGCGGTTCGGGCGGCTCCCTGAGATCCAGTGCATCGAAAGCCTGCTGGGCAAGGTCAGCAAGCGTTTGCTCGCCCTCGCCCGCCGCACGCGCGAACAGCAGCCTCAGCTCCTTGGGGTCGTTATTCTCGGGCGCCTGTCCGGGACGAGACCAGTCGACCCAGTAGGCGTTCTTGCGTCTGACGTCGAGATGAACGAAGTGGCTGCGAGGGTAGTAACCCACGCCCACATGATGCAGCTTGCGGCAGTAGTCGCGCAGCTTTCGATTGGACACACCCCGTATCCAGAAATCGACCGCATGTCCCGCCACATGCCGGCTGGTCTTTTTGGTATAGCCTCCCGGCGGCCGGTAACCGCTGACCAGGTAAAGGGGCCGCCCACCGAAGTGATCCGATATCTGCGCGAGCAGGCGAACCAGGCGTGGATGCGGCTGCTTCGTGCGGCGGTTCTTGCGTGCTCGGAGCAGATGGCCGAGCCGGCGCAACGCGGGCCGCCGCACCCTGCCGCTCCTGTCGACCAAGCGCAGCCGGATGTGCTCCCTCGACCAGACGCGGTGCAGATTGGCCACCCCAGGCCGCGCGGGGCGGCCCCAGCGCTTCTCCGCACGCGCCCTCTTCTTCGCAGCTTCAAAGCCGGGCAGCAGCAGGCGCTGCCCTTCACGCAGCATCGCGTCGGCTGAGAGCCCGTTCGCCTGCGCCAGGCTGGCGACCGAGACGCGGTGGAAGCGCGCGATGCGTGACAGGTTTTGTCCCCGCCTCACGTAGACCACGCCACGTGCGGGGACGTTGAGCACCTGGCCAGGCCTGAGGGTCGACGCTCGGGCCAGGCGGTTCGCCGCGGCGAGCGGCCCCACGGTGATGCCGTAAAGGTGAGCGATTCGCGATAACGTCTGACCTTGACGAACGACGTGTTCCCGATCTGCATGCGCGGCCGAGGTCAACAGCAGCAGCGTGGCAAGAGCGAGGGAAGCACGCGCGAAAACCGATCCGAGCAGCCTGCTGTGCCGGCCCATGTCCCCGTGGATATGCTCTGCAAGAAAGATGATCAACCGATCCTTGCCCCGTTTTTTGATCTTCGAGACGGCCGATGCGACTCTCGGCTGGACGCCGTTCGTTCGTTGACAATCGAGAGCATACCGTGCCACGCGTGAGGCTGGTCCGGATCGCCTCCTATATCGGTGAAAAGGACTGAAATTAGCATAAATTTTATCTAAATTGGCTGCCAATTATTAAGAATTTCTTGACGCTTGGCTTGGGCGGGCCATAACGTCTAGGTGCCTGCCCAACGACCTTGGGTCGCGAGCCTTTAGTATCGCGATGCATCACGACGAAAAGCCGGTTCGAATCGTGGAGCCTCCCGCTCGGCGGGAGGCCGGAAAGAAGAAGCCTCCGAGCAGCAACTCGCCAGCAAGTCGCGCCGTTGAAAGCAGCCAGGCAGGCAGCAGCGGCGATGTGGCGGACCCTACTGTGGCTGCGACCGGTTCTTCCGACCAGCGGCCACGACCTCGGCGGACAGCTACGGCCAAGCAGCCGGGGCGCCGGGCTAACCTGGTACGCCAGGAGCGGGTCAACCGGATGATGTCGAAGGCCGAGCTGGCACGTCGCGCGGGACTCTCGGTGCTGACGATCGATCGCGTCGAGAAGGGATTCGGGTGCCGCATGGACACCAAGCGGAAGATCCTCGAAGCCCTTGGCCTGAGCCTCGCGGATCGCGTGCGCGTATTCGGCGAGGAGGAGTGATGCTCCGCGCATGTCCGAAGGCAGAAACCTCGTTGGCGTCGACATAGGCTCCAGCTCCGTCAAGGTGTGCGAGATCAAGGAGGGGCGAAGAGGGCGCAGGACGCTGGTGCGTTTCGGCTACCACCCTCTGCCACCGCAGACCATCGTGGACGGGCACATCATGAACTCGGGCGCGATCGTGGAAGGGCTCCAGCTGCTTTTCCACAAGAGCCGGCGCCGTGACGTCGCGCTGCGCATCAGTGGTCACAGCGTCATCATCAAGAAGATCACGATGCCGGTGATGACACCAGCCGAGCTGGGGGAACAGATCAACTGGGAAGCCGAGCAGCACATACCGTTCGACCTCGTAGATGTCCGTATTGACTACCAGGTGCTGGCGCGGCGCGAGGATCGGGGACAGATGGACGTGCTGCTCGTCGCAGCCAAGAAGGAAGAGATCGCCGACCTCACCAATCTCGCGGTCGAAGCGCGGCTACGACCGCATGTCGTTGATCTGGACGCGTTCACGGTGCAGAACTGCTTCGAGCTCGCCTACGCGAGCGCAGAGGGGCAACAAACCGTTGCGCTGCTGCACGTGGGTGCGTCGCTTACGACCCTGAACGTACTGTCGGGAGGTACCACGGCGTTTACGCGGGACGTCGTGAGTGCGGGCAATACCATTACGGATGAGATCCGGCGCCAGCTGGGGGTCGGTTTCGAGGAGGCAGAGGCGTTCAAGTGCAGCCAGGCGCCGGGCGCAATTCCGTCTCAAGTGACCGAGATCGTGCGGGACTCGGTGGATACCCTGGCTGGCGAGATTCAACGCTCGCTCGATTTCTACCAGGCCACCAGCGGCGATCAGCAGATCGAGAAGATCTACCTGTCGGGGGGCACCGCGAATCTTCATGCCCTGCGAAACAGCCTCTACGCACGGTCGCAGGTGCCCGTGGAGGCGCTGGACCCGCTCTTGGTGGCAGCACCGGACCCGAAGCGAGTGGATCTGCTGGCCCTGCAGGGCAGGGCGAGCCAGGCGGTCGTGGCCTACGGATTGGCGCTGCGCAAGGACCGGGAGCGGCGCGAGTGATCCGGATCAACTTGCTGCCCGACACCGTGCGGGCCACGAGCGGAGCGGGGAGCGGGGTCGTTTGGGGGCTGGGCTATCTGGTCGTCACTTTCTTGTGGTCTGTGGGCCTTGGTGTCATCTATTATACGTACAGCGACAAGCTCACGGAGCAGATGGCTGCCAATGCCTCGCTGGAGCGCCAGATAGAACAGGCCCGCAAGCAGAGCGAGGGACTCGAGGCAGTGCGGGCCAAGCTCGACAAGAGCCGCCAGCTCGAGACCGTCGTGGGGGAGCTGCAAAAAGCCAGAATGGGTCCCACGCGCGTGCTCATGGAGCTCAGCAAGATACTGAGTGTTGCACGGGGGCCGACGGTGGACGAAGAGCGTTTGGTGGAGCTGCGCAAGAGCAATCCCTTGTCGGGGTACAATCCAGGTTGGGACGTCCGTCGCTTGTGGTTGCAGTCCTTCGAGGAGGACCAGCGTGAGTGCGCGATCCAGGGATACGGCAAGAGCAACGAGGACGTTGCGGAGTTCCTGCGCCGATTGGCCCTGTCGGAGGTCTTCGACGAGGTCATGCTGGAGAAGACAAGCTCGGTAAAGACCAAGGGCTCGGGTCTTGAGGTGATCGACTTCCGGTTGACTTGCAAGGTGAACTACTAGTGGCTGCCCGTCAGATCAAGAGCTTCGCCGCCCTATCCAACACCGCAAAGGTCTTGCTCGGCGTGCTAATCGTGGCGCTGACCTCGTCCATCTACTACCTCGGGATGCACATGGAGCTGACGGAAAAGATCGACGGCGAGCAACAGAAGCGCGTGCGACTGGAGGGCGAGGTCAGAGAAGCTCAAAGCCGCCAGCAAGAGTATCTCAGGCTCCGCAAGGAGCTCGCGTGGCGGGAAGAGCGCGATCGTCGCAATCTGCGCATCTTGCCGGAGCATGCAGAGATCCCTGGATTCCTGGCGGATCTCAACCGGCTCGCCGAGCTGAGCGGCCTGCGCATGAAGCTTGTACAGCCCCGGCCCGAGGAGATGCAGGAGTTCTTTGTTCGGCTTCCCGTGTCACTCGCGCTGTCGGGCAGATACCATCAGCTGGCCAAGTTCTTTTATAACGTGAGCACGCTCGATCGCGCGATCAACATGGAGGACATCTCGCTAAAGGATCCCGAGCGTAAGGGCGAGGAAGTAACCTTGAGTGTGACGGTCCTGGCAACGACTTTTCGTCGCCTGTCGGAAAGCGAAAAGCCGAGTCCTTCCGACGCGAAGAAGAAAGGCTAGGCATGTCTTCCCCGGTCACCATCCAAGACCTCCGCACACGACTCGATTGGCTCATGGCTGCAGTCGTGCTTGGTTTGCTCGGCTGCGCCGAGGACCACCAGCGCGTCGCCAGAGGCCTGGGCGCTCCGGAACAGTCCGAGTCGCAACCATCCGCTCCGAGCCCCGACGAGCAGCAGGTCGAGCGGCAAGCTCAGCTGGTATTCGGCGACGAGGACTTCTCTGAAGCGGAAAGAAATAGGGATCCGTTTCGGAGCTTCGTATCGCAGTTCAAGGTGCAGCATTCCCGGGTCGCTCAGCGCGAAGTGATCATGCCTAACACCAGCATCGACGAAATGCAGCTCGTGGCCATCGTGAGCGGGGTTCCCAAGCCACGCGCCATGTTCGTGGATCCGCTTGGCGTCGGACACGTGGTCCAACGAGGCGTTTTCATCGGCCGGCCCCAGGTCGTTCGCACCGGGGGAGTCGACAACGTGGCGCTCACGCTGAACTGGCGGGTCGATCGCATACGCGACAACGAGGTGGTGCTCAGCCGGGAAGATCCGACCGACCCCAATCAGCCGCCCCTGACGCGGATCGTTCCATTGCATGAGCAGGTGGCCGCGGGCATCTAGCCCGCATCGATCACCAGCCTGCGGCGCCTTGTCGATACTGAACCGCCTGCCGCACGAAACCGCCTTGTCGATACTAAACCGCCTTGTCGATACTGAACCGCCTTGTCGATACTGAACCGCCTGCCGCCCGAAACCGCCTTGTCGATACTGAACCGCCTGTATCGGACTGAGAGCCCGAGGAAGATCGGAAGGGTGTGATAGCCGCTGATCCGCAGTCGAGGCACCGGAGGCATAGTTGGCACTATGTTGAGGATGCCGAAACGAAGACGCGGCGGCTGGCGCGGGCAGATCGGACACGCGGTTCCGAATCGACGCAGCGGCCGGAGGCTGGTGACCGATGCGGGCTAGCGATTGGAGCCAGAGCTGGGCTCACGTGATGCCGTGGAGCGCGCGGCCTCGGCATCGGCAAAGGGGGTAGCCAGCACTAGGCGGACGACGTCGGCAGCACGGCGCGCGCCGCTCTTGGCGAGGATGGACGCAATCTGCTTCTTCGCGGTGTGCTCGGTCACGCCGAGCTGAGCCGCGAGGTGGGAACGCGCCGACACGCCAGACACCAGAAGCTCGACGATCCGGCGCTCGCGTCGGGACATCCCGTGGCGGCCCGAGAACCTGTCGACCGCGTCCTGCAGCCCCTGCGTTCGAGCGACTTGCAGCGTCATGGCCCTGCGAGCAAACAGCTCGATGTCCCCGGAGCTTGCCGGCTTCTGCAGGTAGCCGGCGCCGAGCTCGAAGGCACGACGATTGGTCTTGGGACTATTGTGTCCCGTGAGAACGAGGATCAGCGCCTCTGCAAAACGCTCCCGAGCAAGCTCCGCAACCTCCAGGCCCGATCCATCTGGCAGCACGACGTCGACGACCAAGCCTGCAAGAGAGGCCAGGCTTTCCACCGCCCTACGGCCCGATGCGAGGCGCGACGCAATGCGTGTGGGTCCATAGCGCGACAGCACACGCCGCATCGAGCGCGCTGCACGTACATGATCGTCCACGATGAGAAAGGACGTGCGCACCCCTGTCCTACACCTCCTTCAAGGCTTGTTGTGCAAGGATAGCCGGTCGAGACCGGCCGCGCAGGCCGGATGCGATCGCCAGCGCAAGCTAGCCGCTGGGGGTCCACCGCGGCGCGCCGAGCCGGTGTCGCCGGCACGGTCGACTGCGACGTCGACGCCTGAGCCCCCGCTGTAGCGACCGGCTCGAGCACGATGCCACGAAAGGAAGAGCACTCGACCTTGCGTACCCGTCGCGAAGGGACAAACCCGTTGGCCTGCGTGCGCCAGTAGCGACGGGTGCCGCTGGTCATCTCGCGGTCCAAGCTCACATAGAAACCGGGCAGCATGCGCCGCAGCAGCAGGCTCCCTGGCTCTCCCTCGAGCTCCTTCAGCGTCGGCTTGGGAGATGGCTCGTCATGGCCGGCACCCGACGCTGGCGCGAGCCGCAGACCCGTCATCCCGGCCAGTCCCATCGATTCGGCTACCCATGCGTTCGCGAGCTGCTTCAGAGCCGACGCCGAGAACGCCGGGGCGATTCGAACCGGCTTGCTCGTGGCCGGGGGAGCTTCAAACCGCGCCAGCTCGGATTCGCTCGGAACCCTGGGACTCTGGCGAGCAGCTTGCCGTCGTGCCCATCGATAGCTGACGATGCGGTTGAGGTCGCCCTTGGCCAAGCACGAATCGCAACCCAACCAATCGCTCGCCACGGTCATTGGTGTCGCGGCGTCGATCGCGCTGCATGCCGCCGCCGCAGCCTTGCTGGGCTGGGTCGGGACGCTGCCTGACGTGGGGTTCGAAGTGCGGTTCCCCGCTCATGTCGAGTTTGGGGTGATCGAAGCCACTCCGGTCGACTCGACGGGCGAGCCGGCATCGAGCACGGATGGACATGGCCTGCAGGCGCGACCGAACGAGCGCGGCGATCGCCTCACGAGCGACAAGGCAGAGACAGAGCGATCGGGTGAAGGCGGACCGAAAGCCAGGCGACCTCGTGAGCCGCAGCGCAATCGCGAAGCCACCCACACCGCGCCTCACGAGCAGCTCGACATCGCCAGCCGACAGCTCAGGGCACTGGCTTCCGCATCCGGCACCCACCTGGCCCTGCGCCTGAACCTGGCCCGCATACGCGCCTCGCCCCTGGTGGAGGACGTTCGTGGTTTTCTCGAGGCCGTCCCCGACTGGCGGGCGGTGCTTGCTGGCTCCGGCGTGGACCCGATTGCGGATCTGGAACGGTTGTTCATTGCGTCACCGGACCTTCAACGCTCGCACCTGGTCATCGCGGGCGCGAGCGCAAACGCGCACCGGCGGGCTCGTCAGGCAGTCGAGCGGCTAAGTCGGCGCCGAGGCAGGCCCGCTACGTGGCGCCGCTCCGGACGCTACCTAACGGCCGCGTGGCTAAACGAGGATTCCACTCGGCGCGTGCTCACACTGCTCGACCGGAAGCACTTCGCGATCACGAGGCCCAGAGACCTGCCGAGGCTGATAGCCGTGGGACGGGCACTGCGGCGCAGACTGGCCAACACGAACGCCGCGAGGCAAGGCCAGCGCTCGCCCGCCCAAGCCCTGCTAAGGCTCGAAGACAGGTCCAGCGCCCTGGAGTTCAGCGTAGAGGGGGCTCGCCACTTCGTGCGCGGCGACACGACCCAGATCCCGATCAGGATGCGCCTCTCGCTGGTGCAGAGGGATGGTCGAGTCGCAGCAATCGCGGCGCTGCAATACGATACCGGGGCGCAGGCCGGGCGAGCCTCCCTATTCTGGGACAGCCTGCGCCAACGCTTTGCGGCGCAGCCCCTTGTCAGGCTCATGGGACTGGGGACGCCCCTGTCGGCGGGGATCATCGAGCGTGATGAAGCGCTGGTACGGGGACGAACCGAATTGAATTTCCAGCAATTCCGAGTGCTCCTCGGTTTCCTGCGCGGTGCTCTGCAACGATCGCAACCCGGAACGCCACCGGATGCGACGGGGGATTCGCCGAACTGAAACAGGTAGCTCCAAGGTAACCGTTCACCGGGGTCTTCGCGTCCACGGCAGCTTCCCCGGGCGCATTTCTGGGCGGTTTACGTCCTCGTCGCTGCCCTGCGAAATACCCAAGTACTCCTCGGGCGACTCCTGCTGGCGCACTCGCCCGGAAAACCGCCTGAAAACCCGACTTGCTGGAACCTGAACGCTTGCGCTCCAAGCCTGGCTTGCAGCTACTTCACAAGGTCCTTGAGCTTCTTCAGCGGCGTCGCACGCACCTTCTTGGAAGCCGGCTTGGCCGGAAAGACTCGCTCCTGCTTCGTGAAAGGATCGACACCCT
This sequence comes from Pseudomonadota bacterium, assembly GCA_022361155.1. Lineage (NCBI taxonomy): Bacteria > Pseudomonadati > Pseudomonadota > Pseudomonadota bacterium. The sequence goes on along the minus strand of JAKSBK010000074.1, from coordinate 2,910 downwards.
TGCGTTCCTTGCGGGCAGGGATGCTCCTGACTCTGAGCTTCATCATATCGGGCACGACAAACTCCCCCGGACCGCGCCTTCCGAGCTCACGCTTGGTGAGATCCAGCAGAGCCCCGAAAACGCTCTGCACTTCTCTCTTGGTCAGCCCCGTCTTGTCCGAAAGCTCGCCGATTATCTGCGCCTTGGTCATGCGCTTGCTTGCCATCTGATTTCCCTCCTTTCGGCTGCTCACGCCGGCAAGGCGTCAGAGTGCCTCTTTCCCTCTCGGCCCCCATCGGGCGCCATCTATGCATCGGTGGGCCTGGAAAACAAGACCTTTTGGCGCACCCTCGCCCAAAAAAGCCAAAAAAACCCGGTTACGGGACCCAGCCTTGCGCAATTCGCCACGAAATGCAGGCTAGATCGGCTCGGATCACGATCTTTCGGACTGGGAGATCGAAGTCGCCGTGTCTCAAAAATGCCGTGTTTTCCACAGCGTACAGTGCACGAATGCAAGGCCGGCCAGGCAACTCGAGCCAAGCCGGCTTCGTTTCAGCCAACTGTATACAATTACGTGCCTTTTTGGCGTACTGTGGGGCGCCGCTTGACTTCCTTCGCGGCTTCGCACCCCTGGCTGCTGTCCATAACTTGTCCACAAGCCCGTTGTGGTAGCTGTCTGGCACACTGACCCCTTGGGCCGAGGTCGCCCGCCCAAGCATTCAAGATCACAGCCTTGCCCTTACTTCCGCGATCGGGTTCGGCCCGCTTGCCTCGCAGCAGGTACAGGCAACCGGCCACGTGGCCGGGCGGTCGCGTACAGCAGGTCCACTTTCGCCCGCATGCGCCGATCCTGATCCGGCGTCCGATGATCGAACCCCAGCAGGTGCAGCAGACCGTGCGCCAGCAGCCGCGTGACCGCCCCTGCCAGCCCGCGGTCTGCGGCATGACGCTTCGCCGTAGTGAGGGAGATCACGACGTCGCCAAGCACCAGCGGTATGCCCGGTACCTCGCCACAGGAGTCCCACGCGGATCTTGGCCCACGTAGGCCGCGGGCACTACCGCGCGCAACGCCCTCCGTGGAGGCAAACGCGAGCACATCCGTCGCCGTCTCGATGCCACGGTGGCGCCGATTCAGATCGCGCATGATGGCATCGTCGCAAAGCAGAACGGAAAGCTCGGCCGCCTCGAGCCGCAGCGCCTCCAGCATACGTTCGGCTGACCGGCGCACGGTCGAGCAAGAAACAGCGGGACGACCGGCGCCTTTATGGCGTACGTATGCGGGCACGACACGCTACCATGCACCGCCGGCACCGATCCTTCAACGCTAGACAACCGATCCGACGGCACATTCGAAAGTTGCGAGGAGCTTCATGTTCAGCAAGATCTTGATCGCAAACAGAGGAGCAATCGCGGTGCGCATCGCGCGCACCTGCGAACGCATGGGCATCGGTACCGTCGCCGTGTTTAGCGACGCCGACCAAGGGGCGCCACACGTAGCGGCCTGCGGCGAGGCAGCGAGGATCGGCGAAGCCCCTGTGAGCAAGTCCTACCTGAACGCCTCGGCAATCATCGAGGCCGCAAAGCAACACCGCGTGCAAGCCATCCATCCCGGGTATGGTTTGCTGAGCGAGAAGGCAGAGTTTGCCCGCGCGGCCGCCGCCGCGGGCCTGGTGTTCGTGGGTCCCGAGCCGGAAACGCTGGAAAAGCTCGGTGACAAGCTCAGGGCGCGAGAGATCGCGAGAGCCGCCGGAGTCGCCGCAGTGCCGGGCAGCGAGGCTGCCGTGTCGGGCGCCGTGGCGGCCAAAGAACAGGCCGCGCATCTGGGTTACCCCGTGGTTGTCAAGGCAGCCGCCGGTGGCGGTGGCATCGGCATGCAGGTCGTCGCCGATGAAACGCAGCTCGAGCGGGCAATGCAGTCGTGTGCCGACCGAGGCGCGTCCGCTTTTGGCGATAACCGCATCTACATCGAACGCTGCCTTAGTCGCCCGCGACACGTGGAGGTTCAGCTTCTGGCAGACGGTTTCGGCCACTGCGTCGCTCTGGGCGATCGCGAGTGTAGCCTGCAGCGCAGACACCAGAAGATCCTGGAGGAATCGCCCGCGCCGGCGTTCGCAAACATCCCGCACAATCGGATGACACGCGAGGAACTGTGCGACGCCGCAGTCAAGATCGCCAAACATTCGGCCTATCGCAACGCTGGGACCTGCGAGTTCTTGGCCGACGCCGACGGGTCGGTCTACTTCCTCGAGTTCAACGCCCGGCTCCAAGTCGAGCACGGCGTCACGGAATTCTGCACCGGCATCGATCTGGTGGAGATGCAGCTTCGGATCGCCGCAGGCGAGCCACTGCCGCAGTCCGTCAAGCAGGCCCGCGCCTCCGGACATTCGATCGAGGCGCGCATCTACGCCGAGGATCCACAACGTGGCTTCTTACCGAAGCCCGGTCGGGTTCAGGTGCTGCGCTGGCCCATCGACACACCGGGCAAGCTGCGCATCGACAGCTCCGTTACCTCAGGCAGCGATGTAACACCCTACTACGATCCGCTGGTTGCCAAAGTCATCACATACGGTCAAACACGGCACGAGGCGCTGCTCACGTTGGATCGCGTACTCGCGCAAACCGTGATCACTCCCCTGACCACCAACATCTCTTTCCTTCGCGATGTCCTTGGCGACGAAGCCTTCCGCGCCGGCCAGTACGATACGACTACGGTGGCCAGGCTGGTGGCGACCGCCAGCTGAACCGGACCGGGGCTGCCGCCGGGACAGCAACCGCCCTGTGGACGGCAACCGCCCTGTGGACGGCAACCGCCCTGTGGACGGCAACCGCCCTGTGGACAGCAACCGCCCTGTGGACGGCAACCGCCCTGTGGACAGCAACCGCCCTGTGGACGGCAACCGCCCTGTGGACGGCAACCGCCCTACAGACAAG
>JAKSBK010000073.1 GCA_022361155.1 Pseudomonadota bacterium | reverse complement strand
GCGAAGCGACTGTTCCACGAGCGCAGCGTCGAATGGAACGCGGTGAATGACCGCGGCGTCCTCGAAGAGCAACGCCACGAGGTCCTTGGCAGAGAGGCGCCCGCGAAACCGGTTCCAGGTCGCGAGGCGCTCCTCGGTCAACCGCTGCGGCCTGCGTCCAGCGACCTCGTCGCGAGCGAGCGCGTGCAGGAGACTCGCGGCCCACGTTCCGGTGGGGCGCTGGTCGGGGGCCAAACCGGCCACGTCAAGCGTTGCGGCCATTCAGCACCTCCTGGGCATCGTGGTTCATCGGTCTCCCCCCTGATCAGCATCGGATGGGGGAAGAAACCAACCACGGCTCCCCGCGCTGCTCCACGGATGGCTCACACTACCATCGCCGATCCCCGCGCTCAACGGTGCGCGCGGCTCCCACAGCGCCGCTAGCCACAGGGCCCGCGAAAGGCCGAGGCGGTCCGCTGCGGTCGCACCGGCAGGCACGTTTGCTGGCGGTCCCGTAGCAGCCGGCCAATTCCTCGTCGTTGCGCCTTGCCGGCGGCACCCGGTCCTGTGCGATCTGCACAAGTTGTTTTGTGGCGGAGCCTAACAGTAAGGCGTGCCGCTCACTCGGTGTTCCCTCATCAAATAGTCGATGAGGTCGATCTTGGTCACGATGCCGGCGATCGCATCGCCTTCGAGCACGACAAGCATGTGCACGTCGGAGAGCATGCTCTGCACGAACTCGAGCTTGGTCTGCGGTGTGACTGTGGCGTAGTCGCTTTCGACCAGCGGACCGATCGGGCTGTCCAGCGAGTGCTCTCCGGCCGCCAGGTAACGCAGCAGATCCACCTCGGACACTGCTCCAAGCAGCTTGCCGTCTTCGACCACCGGCAGCTGGGAGATGCCGTGCGTCTTCATCTTGCCAACGACTGCTCGCAGACGCTCGGTCGACTTGCAGCTGACTGCCCCCTTGGCCCCCCTGGCGGCAAGCAGATCAGCGACGGTTCCGAGGCCGTCGCTGTCGAGGAATCCGTTTTCGCGCATCCATTCGTCGCTGAAGATCTTGGATAGGTACTTGGCGGCACCATCCGGGAGCAGCACGACGATGTTACCGGCGTCCGGATGACTGCGAGCGTACTTGACGGCTCCTGCGACCGCGGCCCCGGACGAGCCACCCGCATACAAGCCCTCGAGCCGCACCAAGTCGCGCGTCATCAGAAAGCACTCCTTGTCATCGACGCGTTCGATCTCGTCGAGCACCTCGGGGTCGAAGGTAGTGGGCACGAAATCTTCGCCGATGCCCTCGACCTTGTAGGTGAACGCTCTTGTAAGGCGCTTGGACTTGACCAAGTCGTAGTACAGCGAACCCACGGGATCCACGCCCACGAGCTGGATCTCGGGCTTATGCTCTTTCAGGTAGCGTCCCGTACCGGATATGGTGCCGCCCGTCCCTAGCCCTGCGACGAAAACATCGATCTGCCCCCGTGTCTGCTCCCACAGCTCAGGACCCGTGGACAGGTAATGGCCCCCGGGGTTATCGGGATTGTGGTACTGGTTGGCGTAGAAGCTGTTGCCGGTTTCCGCGTGCATGCGCTTGGCCACGGAGTAGTAGCTGCGCGGGTCTTCGGGTTCCACAGCAGCCGGACACACGACCACTCGAGCGCCAAACGCGCGCAGGGCCGCGATCTTCTCGTGCGACATCTTGTCGGGCATCACGAACACGCAGCGGTAGCCACGCACCGCGGCAATCATGGCAAGCCCGGCACCGGTGTTGCCGCTCGTGGCTTCGATGATCGTTCCACCCGATCGTAGCTCGCCACGCTTCTCGGCTTCGTTGACCAGGTTGAGGGTCATCCGGTCCTTCATGGAGCCTGCGGGGTTGAGGTACTCGCACTTGACGTAGATGTCGGGCGGAAGGTTGCGACCGATGCGTCGCAACTTGACCAGCGGCGTGTTGCCGATCGCTTCAAGAACGTTCTCGCACGCTCCTTGTATGCTCATCATGCCTCTCTTTCGATCGCTTTTTCCGCACCCGTTTGATGCTGGGGACTTCCGGCAGCTCGGTCAGCGTGCCAAGCACGTGGCTGCGCGAGAACACCTCAAGGCAAACGTCGTCCTGGATTCCGGCCCGCAGCCGCTGCGCACCAGCGTACGCGATCATGGCCGCGTTATCGGTACAGCTCGCTGCCGGCGGAACATAAAGCTCGAGGCTTCTCTCGGCGCAAGCCTCCTTGGCGCGCGCGCGCAAGCCCCGGTTGGCCGCCACGCCTCCAGTGAGCACGAGGTGGCGGATGCCGCGTCGCTTGCAGGCCGATAACGCCTTGGCTACGAGCACATCGACCACGGCGGCTTGAAACGAGGCGCACAGATCCGCCGTGCCCTGTTCGCTCTCGGGCGCACCCTTGCCAGCCACGTGTTGCGCCACAGCAGTCTTGAGTCCCGAGAAGCTGAATTCGAGGCTGCGCCGCGAATTCATGGGCCGGGGCAAGGCGAGCGCGGCAGGATCGCCCTTGGCTGCCAGGCGGTCGATGATCGGGCCACCGGGATAGCCCAGCCCGAGCAGCTTGGCCACCTTGTCGAAGGCCTCCCCCGCTGCATCGTCGCGGGTCTGGCCGAGCTGCTCGATCCGCAGCGGTGTGCGCACCTCATACAACGCCGTGTGGCCGCCGCTGACGAGCAGCGCGACATAGG
>JAKSBK010000072.1 GCA_022361155.1 Pseudomonadota bacterium | reverse complement strand
GTGCCCGCGGGCAGGTGGATTCGGTAACTGCGGTCGATATCCAACGGCAACTTGGCCGACATGCGGGCATGGCCCATGCGCCGGACCGTGCGCCAAGTGAAGTCGCTGTTCGTGTAGGAGTATTGCGCGTCAGGGAGCGTTGCTACCTGGACCCCGAACTTGCCGAAATAGTCACGGCCGGAGCCGGACGGCGCCACCAGCTCCACGAAATCCAGCCGGCGGCTCGCCCCCAGATCGAACACCAGGCCCTTCACGCCATACCACCGCAAGCCAGCCGGGCCGGTAGCGTCCTGGGTCAGGTTACCGTCGACGAGGGACCCGCCCACTTGGAGGTTCGCTGGGTCGTCCACGCTGGGCTGCACCAACGGGCGCTCGATGGCACGAACCGCCTGATGGTAGCTCGCCGGGTCACTGTAGACGACCATGTTGCTGGCCTTGTATATGTCGCCGTATTTCAGGGATCGGGGCTGAAGCCAGGCGCCCGTTATCGTGTGATAGATGGGCCCGCCACCCGGCGGCTCGGCAAAGAGATAGAGCGGCTCACTCGAAAACTCCTCGCCGAGGGAATTCACCAGCACGAGGCGAAAGCGCCAGGGACCGGGCGCCGGTGGCGTCCAGACGATGCTCTGAACGTTGGGGTCGGCGCTCTGACCCATGACCAGCTCGGGAAAGTCCAGGTCATGTCCCGGGGCCGCGCGGAGCTCGAGCCGCAGTAGATGCCGGCGGTTGAACCTTGGATGCAAGCGCACGCCGACGTTCACCGGTGTCCCTGCGGGGAAGCGTTGATCGTTGCCCGGCGAGTCGATGTCCACCTGGCTGTAGCGCGTAATCTGCTCGAAGCTGTGGCTGCGCTCGCACAGCCAGCGCGGCACGCTACCCAGGCGCGCTCGCAGCTGCCCTTCGAACAGCGACTGCGGAGTCATGGGCTGGCCAGGCGACTCGTACCTTTCAAGATCCGTGGCGATGTCCCGGATCGCGAGCGGCGTGCCATGCAGGCCCAGCACCCAGGGACGCATGATCTTGTCTGGCCAGAAGTCGACCTCGGCCCCATCCAGCGAGGTCGAGGTGTATCGCCCGCCCACATGCACGCCGCTGTTCCTGGGTACGAACCAAGACTGGTTCCAGTTCCAGAACACGGTGAACTTGGATTGATGGGGCGGTGCGCCACCGAACCTATGCAGCGATAGATCACCCTCGTTCATATCGTACAGAGTGGCCTGCGGATAACCGGCGTGCCCTTCTGGACCGCCAAACTGGTTGCAGCGATGGTAGACTGTGGAGAACGCACTGTCGGTCGCGCCGAAGCCATGGTGGACGGCCGTAGCCTCGCGAATGAACGAGGCTTGATTGCCGTAGGAGTTGCCCTGGGTGGTGACGCTGTAGTGACCGCTGTTGCCTTCGAACAGCACGTCGTAGGTTACGTTGTTCTTTCCGTTACGGCCCCAGAACAGACCGTGGGTTCCCCCGCGCATGCGCACCCGCCTGACCCAGCTCTCGCGCACGTCCCACAGTCCGAGGAACTTGTACCCCTCCGTGGCCCGGTTGAAGAAATGCCAGTAGTGGTCGCGGTAGTTCGATACAAACGCCAGGTCCTCGACCCCGACGTCATGCATGAACTCTTCGTTCAGCGCGAAGATGCGCATCAACTTGGGGCCACCCTCGAGTGTTGGTGAGACGAACTTGAAGTCCGCCTGGATGGGTTCCTTGAAGCGGACCGTGGTCCCCGAGATGGACTCGATCTCGTGGGTGGACAGGAAGTCCGAGCGCCAGACCTTGCGCATGCCCGAGCCCCAGTCGAAGTACTTGCGAATCGCCGCCTCGTCGCCGAGCGGCTGGAAAAAGGCCCGCCACTCGGGCCACGTGTCAGGCAGCGTCCCGCTGAGACGCACGATATCCCCTGGGCGCAGCTTCGAGGGGTCGGTTACCTGGATCTCCCGCTGGCCGCGATCGGGCGGCACGCCAAGGGTGGCCAGCATCTCGGAACCTCGCCAGTTCACGGTAGGGTCACGCTCGGGCCAGAAATGCAGCGCGAAGCCCTTGTCGCTCTCGCTCGCAACAAAGAGCTCGGTGCCGCCGGTGTACATGCCCGCGCCCTTGACCACGATTTGGCTCCTGCGGATGCGGATGGGCTCGGCGCCGACCTCTTGAAAGCCACGCAGCACGAAGCGTCCAGCCAGAAAATAGACCACGGTCGGGCCGGGATGTGCTTCGGCGGCGGCGATCGCGGCTTCGATCGCCACACGGTCGGGAAGGCCATCGTTGGGTATGGCGCCAAACTGCATCACGTCGAAGTAGGTGTGGCTCATCGGCGTGACCAGAGGAGGCTCCTCCGCCTGCGAGTTTCTGCCCGAGAAGGAAAAGTCGGGCCCCGCGAAGTTGAACACCGGGTCGGGCTCGATGCACGTGCCCCCGCCGCTTGCACCCCCCAAACCGGGAACCCCGGCCAGGCCGACCCCCCCGGATCCGCTTGTGCCGGTAGCGCCCCCCGCACCTGGACCGACGGCGCCTGCAGCGCCAGCGCCGGGACTCCCTCCCGGTCCCACGGCGCCAGGACCGCTTGCGCCGGCGCCGGCCCTACCAGGATCGGGCGGCCCGAGGGCAGGGGAGCCGCGGTCCGCGCACGAAAGCGCCAAACTGCCGAATACGAACGTAACGAGGCCAATGCGCATACTCGAGCCCAAGGTCATGTCTGCTCCCTACGGCCGTAAGAGCCAGCGGGAATCCATCATAACCCCTGGCAAGCGGTTACTAAGCGGTTACTAGTTCCTGCTGAGCACGAGGGTCGGGGGGATCGTCATGGTCATGCCCATGCCCGGCGTCATCTCCAGCATGGTCTGCAAGCGCAGGACGTCACCCTGTACGCAGTAGCTGAGGACATTGGCAGTATCCGGCGGCATGCCGAGCGATAACTTTCCGCCGGTAGCGGACCAAGCGCCGTTCTCCGACTCCAGCGTTGGTGTGACCTCGAAGGAGCAGTTGCAGGCACTGGTCCCGGAGCAACTGGCGGACTGGAAGGGGCTAGCGGCGGTGCTGGTCATCGCCGATAGAGCATTGATTTGCCCTTCGCCGTCCCAAGTGTGCGGGCAGCCATAGGCAGCGACGCTGTTGAGACCCCCGCGCGGGCGCAGCGGACTCGTCCAAGCGTAGCCGTGCGAAGTGCGGTGTCAAACACGTCCGCAGCTCGATCCGATCACCGACGTTCCCGAGCCTCTGATCGACGTCATCGGAGCACTTCGGCTGCGGTCTGAACGAAGTCGCGGAAGTCGCGCGCTCGACGGCCGAGGACAAGCTCGACGTCGCCGGTGACGTTGGCGTTGTGACCGTCGAGGAGGAAGCGGAACAGGTCGATGAAGAATTCGACCACCGGCAGTGGGTAGTGCTCGGCGAGTCCGCGCGCGTATTGCTCGAAGGTCACCGGCACGTAGCGGAGCGGACGGCCGGCGGCGCGGGCGAGTTCGGCTGTTGCCTCCCCGAAGGTGATGAGCCGGGGGCCGGTCAGGTCGTAGGTCCGGCCGGCGTGGACGTCGTCGGTGAGCGCGGCAACGGCGACATCGGCGATGTCGTCGCAATCGATGAAGGGCTCGCGGACGTGGCCGGCGGGGAAAACGATGGCGCCGCCCTGGGGCGCGAGCAGGCCCTCGCTGAAGTTCTGCATGAAGAACGCACACTCGAGGATGGTCCAGGCGGCACCCGACGCGCGGACCGCGTCCTCCGCCGCGTGAACCTGCGGCTCACCGCGTCCAGCGAGGAGAACGATCTTCTCGACGCCTCCGCCGGCCGCGACGGCGCACAGGCGGCGGACGTGCTCGGCGGCGCCGGGAACTGCGAGGTCGGGGTGATAGGTGACGTAGAGCGCACCGGCGCCAGCGAGGGCGGGGCCCCAAGTCGCCTCATCGTCCCAGTCGAACCGCACCTCGGCTGAGGGTGACACGGCCCGGAACGGCAGGTCCGCGGCGCGGAGCCGCTCGGCAACACGCCGCCCGGTCTTGCCCTTGCCGCCCACAATCACGGTTGTCTGTCTTTTGTTGTTCTTCATTGTTGTTTCTCCTGCCGGGACTCTTGGCGCCCGACAGAGCGACCATGACAGTTGCGTTGATGACTGGCTACAGGCAGAAAATCAAAGTATCATTGCATCTGTGCATAGAAACGATCCGCCGGCTGCGCGCCTTCACTGGGACGACGTGAGGCTGTTCCTCGCTCTCTGCCGCGCGCGCACGCTCGGTGAGGCCGCGCGCACGCTCCAGGTCGACCAGTCAACCGTGTCACGGCGCCTCGCTGCACTGGAGGAGACGCTCGCGGCGTCGCTATTTGACCGCGGTCGTAGCGGGATTTCGGCTACCGAAGCTGCGGAGCGACTCCTGCCTGTGGCCGAGGAGATCGAGCATGCGATGGCGCGCTTTGGCAGCGCCGCCGAGTCCCTCGAGCGCGAGGTGTCCGGACTGGTCCGCGTCGCCTGCCCACCCGATGCCGCCGAAGTGCTCATCGCCCCGCACCTGACTGCGCTGTTGGCCAGCTATCCTGGTTTGCGCCTCGATCTGCAGGCCGGCGAAGGCGTGGTGGACATCGCACGGAGGGCCGCCGACATCGCGCTACGCACGGCGCGGCCGGACACCGGCGACTTGATCGTGCGGACCCTGGCGCTCGTCGACTGGGTACTGGCTGCGACGCCGCGGCTCGCCCAGGTTCTTGGGACGCTGCGTTCGTGGCGCGACGTCCCGTGGGTCACCTGGGGCGACCGCTTCGCCCACCTCCCCGCGGCGCGCTGGGTGCGCGAGCACGCGGAGGTCGATCCTCTGCTGCGTTCGGACAGCTTGCGCGTTCAGATAGCGGTAGTTTCCACCGGTCTAGGGGCCGCGCTCATCCCATCGCAGAGCATCGCCCACTATGGGCTGGCGCCTGTGAAAGTCGGCGCGAAGCTGCGGCGCTCGATGGCGCCATGGCCCCGCGACGACCTCTTCCTCGTAACGCATCGAGCCCTCCGCAATGTCCCCCGGGTGAGCGCGGTCTGGGACTTTCTTGTCGAGCATGCGGCGTGGGCAGCAACGGCCGCTCCATCACCCGCACGCGGGTCGCCGGCACCCGGGCCGGCCGTGCGCTGACGGAACCGGATGAGACCGCCGTCGAACCACCCGGCCAGGCGCGCATCGACCTACCGGACCTCGCACCTTTGCGTGGCTCCTAATAACGGTCTTTGTCGCCTTCGGGAGAGACCACACTGTAGGCTCCGGCTACGATAGCCGGCTTTGCAACAAACTAGGGGCTCATCTCCGCGGGCCGCGCCGAAGGCTGCGCCAACCCAGCAAGGCGAGCACGATCAGCCAGCACGACCCCGGCGCGCTCGAGCCCGGCCAGGCAGCGCTGCAAAGCGCGCCCCCGGCAATGCCCACGTTCGGCGGAGGCGGCCCGGGAGTCGGATCCAGGGGCCCTAACGGCGGCGTTCCAGGATCTACCGGCGGCATGCCCGGCGGTGGCTCCAGGGGATCCAGGTAATCGGGGTCGCCGTCGCCGTCGATATCACCCCGCCCCTCGACCTGATCCAGGAGCCCGTCCCCATCCGCCTCGGTGTCGAGCCAGTTGGGCGTGCCATCGCGGTCCACGTCCTGGTTGGGTCCGCCGCTGAGCATGACGCCGTCGCGGTACTCGGTCGCCGTCGGCAGCG
>JAKSBK010000071.1 GCA_022361155.1 Pseudomonadota bacterium | reverse complement strand
ATCGAGCTCGCCGAAACGCTGCACCTCGATTCCTCGCTCACGAGCACGCACGCGATCCGCTTCGGTGCGGTAGCCGAGCGCCTGGGTCGCCAGCTCGCGGCTGCGGAGCCGGACGCCGTGCTTCACGTACTCGCGATCCAGCAGCAGCGGTCTCCCGGCCTCGTCACGACCGCGAATCGCTACGTGGACATGGGGGTTGTCCGTGTTGTGGTGGTCGATCGCCACCCACTCGAGCCGCGTCTCGAGATCCCGCTCCATGGCGTTCAAGACGCGCCGAGTGTGGTCCATCAGGTCGAGCGCCTCGCCGCGCTCGGGCGACAGGATCATCTTCCACATGCGCGGATCTTCGGCCTGCTGCCAGCCATCGAGCCGCCGGTCGATCTCCACCGCACTCTCGGAGGCATCGAAGCCGAGCCCCTTGTCACCCTCGCGCTGGGCGCCTTCGCGGGCCAGGTAGCGGCCGTGGGCCCGCCAGCCTCCAGGCGTCTTGTTCGCCACGTACTGGAGCTTCACGATGCTGCGCTGCTGGCGGGAGCCCGGGCCGTAGCCAGGCCGGCCGAGGGCACGGCCCTTGGAGCGCGAGCGACCTTCGCGATGTCGGACCCGCGCCGAGACCTTGCGGAGCAGGAGCCCGCGGCCTTCACCGCGCTCGGCTCGGATGCGCCCCGGTCGGGCGCGCCGCGTGGGTCCGGAGGGATCGTCGCCGTCGCGCTTCATTCGCGGGGACGACGCCCTATCGTCTCGAGACGTGCAGGCATTGGAGCAACGTAGCTGCCGGCAGAATTCGCTGGAATCCGGGACCCAAGTATGCGGAGTCGTGAGCGAAGCCGACGCTGGCTCCGGTCTCTTTATCCTTGCTCTCTGACGATCAGTGGGAGCATTCGCGGCATCGTGGAGCAAGTCCGGGTTCTAGCTGCCGCGAATCTTCGATTGGGCTTGCGATACGGTCACGCCTTGGAAAGAGTCAACGTGTATTCCCAACGCATCGTGCGCCGAAGCCGAGTCTCTGGTCCCCGCCCTCCAGAGTTGACAATCCACGGCGTCCACTTGTGGACTACCTCTCGCTTCCTGACAGACTCTCTCCGGAATCCTAGATCCAACATGCAATCACATATGAACTCGTCTAGCGCGAGTCGCCAACCTCCAGCAGATCTCCGACCAAGGACGAAGACCGCCCGTCCTCCCACTTTGACAGCTTCGGCGATGCGCAAACAGCTTCTCTCCACGTCCGCCAAGAACGCTCCGACTCGCCCGAAGGCACGGTTTGCCACCCCTCCGCACCAGTATTTCTTGTCGATAGCGAGCGGATCTTCGACGGATCCTCCAAGGCCAGCAGAGTCGATTCGCCCACCGTGGATTGGCGGCAGTCGCAATCCGCGGAGATTCCTAACGACGCCGATGCAGATACTTGATATGCCTCCGTACTGGACAGTCGAGAAGGAATCGCCATAGGGCGGAGACGTCAGCACGAGATCGAATTGCGCGGGCAATCCATGAAGGCTCCGCAGTCGCGGCAGGTCGAGAACGCTCCCATTCACGATCCGAGATTCGATGGCTGGAAGTGGTTGAGATCGCAGATCGTCTATTACTCGAAACATCCGCCGGCGAAAAACTCGCGCGGCATCTACCCGCCTGCTACTCCGCTCCTCTGCGCTAAGCCGGTGAAGTTTCCATGAGCCTTGGCGACAAGTTGAGACTTCCCTAGCCGTGGCGCTGAGAACTGCAGCAGCAACCAAGAGTGAGTCTCGATCAAGATCTTCCCTATTGATCGCGTAGATCAGCGCCGATAGTTGGGCCCTGGCACCCTTGGAGAAGTAGTCGGCCGTCCGGCGGCCTTCAAAGCGAGGGTAGGGAGTCGATGGCAGCTTTTCAGGGGAGACATGCGCCAACCTCGATAGAGCGGAAACGTCTGGCTCACTCAGCTTCGCCCGCGAGACAAGCACTGCGAGTGGATTGACGTCGGTCCCGTAGCAGTTGGCGCCGTGTGCACCGGCTGCCAGGAGGGTCCGACTCGTGCCGCAGAACGGGTCGAAAACGTCTGCGCGAGGCTCTACGTACTCTGCGGCCAGTCCCTCCGCAACCTCGTCAGCAACCATGGCGGGGTACGGATGAAGCTGGGAGAGTCTGGTGGGCACTCCCCCTTATAGTATGCCGGTGTACTCTCTGCCAAGAGCCTGGCCGCTGCTCGATCTAGCTGAGCGGGCGGCTGAGTTGGAGTCCGGCCGTCCTCGCCGCGTCGATGGCCATATCCAGACTCACAAGTGACCGTGCCGTTCGATAGATGATGTAGTCACCTCGTGCATCGTTCGGTGTATAGTTGACGGTCACTACGTTCGCCCCGGCCTGAAGTCCCAGAGCAAGGCCGAGCGTTTTTCGCCCCTCATTCGTCGCCAATGCGTTCAATGCACTAACGGCTGGAATCAGTAGATCCGGGTTTTCCAGTCGCATTCCTGCAATGAAATCGAGGACTGAATCCAGGGGGGGCGATGCGTAGCCGCTCAGCGGGGTGGACGGCCCCGGAATGAAGGGGCTGACGCTGGCAGCGAACAAGGGCAACTCCTTGACTAGCTCCAGGTCGCGAATCGAGTCGCTGGTTGTCGAGCCAGGCAGACCGAGGATGCAGCCGCTGCTAACCGAGTAACCCATTGCCGCAAGGCCGCGGATCAGCTCCAGCCTGTCCTCTAGGCTGTTGTGGGGGCGCATCTGCTTGTAGAGCTCTGCGTTGCTGGTCTCGAACTTCACGATGGCCTGTTCGGCCCCAGCAGCGCGGAAGAGCTCGTAATGCTGCAACGGCCGGTCTCCGATACAAAGCAGGACCGTGAGGCCAAGGCGGCGGACCTCGGACACGGCTCTTGCTAACTCGCCTGTGTCATATGCGAGATCGTCTCCTCCCTGGATCATTGCGATGCCAAGACCATCAGCGCGGATTTCTTGAGCGGCAGCGACAAGGCTACCGGCGTCCATCTGGTAGCGTCTGAGATCCCTGTTGGAGGCCCGCATGCCGCAATACAGGCAGTTCCTGACGCATACATTGCTAAACTCGATCACTCCTCTCAGGAACACTGATCGGCCCAAGACCTTGTCCCGAATCTGGCACGCCTTGTTGAGCTTTCTATCAGCCATCCGGCGACTCGCTGAAAGACAAGGCTCGCAGGCGGCGATCAGGATCGATTGCGGCAAGTGCTGCGATCCGATCGACCTTGCCGAGGTCGTTGCGCGGTAGCGCGCGGCACAAGCGGATCAACCTGGGAACCTTGTGACTTTCTAGTCTCTGACTGCAGAAGAAAGCGAGCTCGCGGATGGAGAGGCTATGCCCGTCTCGCGGGACAACGAGGGCTGCAAGCCTCTCTCCCCTTTCTGGATCGATTGCTCCCATCACTACTGCCTCGCGCACCGAAGGATGGGACTGGATGATGGTCTCGATCTCGAGGGGATATACCCGAAGGCCGGAAGCCTTTACCATGTCGTGCTTCCGCCCGACAAAGTAGAACACGCCATCCGCCTGCCGCCGCACAAGATCGCCCGTGTGATACCAGCCCTGTTGAAACACGTGGTTGTCAGCGCTGCCGAAGTACCGCGAAGCGACCCCTGGCCCGGCAACTCGAAGCTCTCCGATCTCACCCGTTCTATCTAGCGGTAGCCCGGTTTCCAAGTCCGCACATTCGGCCAGGTATGAAGAGCAGCACCGGCCTAAGGGATATTGATCGCGTACATCGTCATCGGCAGCGACCGCAAGCGCCATGCCGGTGGTCTCTGAACTGCCCCAGACAGGGGTCAGGGGAAGCCCAAAGCGATCCGTGAACTCTCGCGATAGTTCCCGCGTGGTCACCGCGCCTCCGGCTTCCGCGATTCGCAACGACCCGCCTTCCCGTCCAGACTCGGGCTTTGTATCAAGCAACAACCTGAATACCGCTGGGGACGACATTAAGTGGGTTACCTCACCACGGACAATTCGCTCTACGACACGCCGAGGCTTGAACTCCTCTACGATCGTGGCACCGCCTGAGTAGATCGCACGTGCGATACTCTCATGGGGATGCACATGCACGGGAAACGTACAAAGGTGAACGTCGCCTGGTCTCAGCCCGAAAGTGTCGATCGCCGAAATGCAGTTCCAGGCGAGATTGGCATGGGTTGCTACGACGAACTTGGGTGATCCAGTCGTACCCGAGGTCGCGTTCAAGTAACACGGACTACCCATCTCGCCGTGGCAATCCGGGGCACCGCGGTCATCGGAAGGCTCCAGTAGCTCGCTGCGATCGAGGTGGACAACCGAAAGGTCTAGAGGCAACCGAGCGGTCGCTGTGAGCGCTTGCGACGCTTCTCCGCCGACAAGGAGCCACCGTGCGCGTAGGCCTGCAAGGGTGCTCGCTAGATCCGTTGCTTGAGTTTCTGTGCTCAATCCAAGATAGAGAGCTCGAACTCGCAGGGTGGCCAGAAAAGCGACAACGAAATCAAAGGACTTTGGAACTAGAGAGCACAGCGTATCGCCAGGCTGGAGTCCGGTCCTTACGAGCAGCCGAGCCAGATTGCCCACGGCCTTTTCGACGGTCTCGTAGCTATACTGATCGTCTTCGCACACGACGGCCGTATGCTCAGGTCTGGTAGCCGCCCAGTACGCGAGCATTGCGTCAAGAGTTGACGGGGAGCTGGGCCGCTTCACGGCCCTGATAGCTTGCTCGCCAGCATCTCCGCGAGTGACCGAACTGTCGTTACTCCGCAGAGATCCTCTTCCGAGAACTCCGTATCGAGAGCCGACTCTAATCTGGCTAGTAGTTCCAATATCGCTAGCGAGTCCGCGGAAAGCAGGTCCTTCACATGGTCCTCGTCCTCGATTTCAGACGCGGGGATTGAACTCAAGCTGGCGATCCACTCCTTTGTCGCGAGTACTGCTTGCTCAAGCGAAGCTCTTGGCTGCAATCCAACATCCGCCTTTGGCCGTGGCCGAACCTGGCCGCCTTCGGAGTAGCGCCGACGCCGCCACAGAGCCGCATGGCGCGATGCCTCGAAGTCCGGTCTGTCTAGCCGCAAGATCGCGTCGGTTCTATCGCCATAGGTCTTTTCGCCGACTTGACGAAAGCCAGCAGCGTGATGGAACAGGAGGACCCGCCGGTTGCTCTCTTGAAGGTTTGTCTGACCAAAGATCGGCGCGACTGGGAGATCCTGCACATACTTGAGGCCGCGCGACAGGGCTCGGGCAATCGTCTCGGCCTGGAGGAGGGCTCCGATGGAGCGGCCTTGGAATTGAGAGGAAACCGCCAACCGATGGAGATAGATCCCGTTCGACTCATAGTAGGTGCCATCGGCTGCCCGCTCGAAGCCGATGCAGAAGCCAAGGGGTCGCTCGTCAACCGATAGTGCGATAGTGCTTATCTCCCACTTGCCGAAGAACTCCCGCGCCGAGTCTCTATCCGCGAGTAGATCTTCCATTGTCCAGCGCTGGTATGGAATCAGGTTGTGCGCCGCGACCAAGTCGTCGGCAAAGCGGCTCGCCATGGCGGGTGATAGCGAGCGGACGGTGAAGAGGTCGCCCCGGCTATCCAGCAAATGGGCTTGGTCATCCGCCATTGGGTGATTCACTTCTTGTAGACGACTACAGACTCGCCTTCTAGCTGCGCACGGAGACGTCGCTTCGTAACCCTGATATCCCGCTCTGAAGAGAAGATCCTCTCTAGCCCACAGCGACTGGCAGCGTCGTCCATGTCGAAGCCTGTAGGCCTGCTTGCCGTGGACGCGCCCATGACGACGCAAAGAACTCCATCCTTCTTCAAGGCGCCGCTTGCCACCTGGACGAAGCGTTCCATGTAGTCGCGGTATTCCTGAGGACTTCTAGTCCGCCGCCGATGAGATCGCGACCCAATCTCAGCCTCACGGAGATCCTCTAGATCGCCCCAGCCTTCGATCTCGGCGACATCAGGGTGATTCCATAGGAATGTGAGGCGCTGCGATTTCACATAGTCTGCCATGCCGAAGTATGGCGGCGATGTGACTATGGCATCCACCACGCGCGGAGCGAGGCTTCGCAGTCCCTGGCACGCATCGATTCGCTCGACGTTCCACGTCTTGCCACGCTCCACAGAACTGGGGTCAATCCCGCGCCTGACCATATCGTCCCGAAGCTCCGCCACAGCAAGCTCGTAGGCCGTCAACGCCTCAACAAAGGAGGAGATCGCGTTCTTGGCCTGTATCTCATCAGCCTTTGGGGTGACGTTGTCACAAACCCAGCCGTAGTGTCTCCCTTGCGATGAGGTGGCCTTTAGGGTGCTTGAGAACACGCACTGAGCGGCTGTTCGAAGTCTTCCAGCCGGAAGGGACTCGACCTTCGACTGAATCGTCCTCAACTGCAGGAAGGTGTCCAGGTGGTACCAGCGCAGTAGCTCGGGCCGGTTTGGGTGCGAAAGACGATCCACCTCGGCGAGTGCAAGTGGAAGGGCTCCCGCCAGGTCCCGAATCTCATCCCTCAGGACTGCGATCTCGCTGGCTTGCGGCGGGGCCAGTTTCGCCCGGGAAATTAGGGTAGCGACGGGGTTCGTATCGAAACCGTGAGTAGTCCGCCCCAACCGCACGGCCTCGACCAAGGTCGCTCCGCTACCGCAGAAGGGATCGACGACGAAGTCGCCCTCGTTTGTGAGCATGGGGATTAGAGAACCCGGAATCGCAGATACGAACGTAGCCGGATACCAATGGATCAGATGGATTCCGCGGTTTTCGACATTCGCGAAGTCCCAGTCTATCCCCTCAAGGGCACGCCTAGAGCAAGCTGAGCTGGCCATGGCTTCCGCTACGCCGCGCTATGCGCGCTTCAATATCCTCGGGGAAGAGGAGCTGCGAGACCTCGAGCAGGCCCTGCTCTCTGATGCACGAAGCTACGTGTTTGCGCCAGTTCCGAAGGCCCCGCTCAGCTCGCAGCTCCTTAAGGGATCGCTTCGCAACGATACCGGGATTGATGAGAGCTACTAAGACGACGAGAGAAGGCCGGCCTAGGGAAATCTGCCTTCCGCCAACCTCCAGGGTGAGTTGCCTCGTCGTCTTGTCGCGCTCTACCCACACTCGCTGCGCGAGGCCGTGGCTCGGTGGCGGCCCGATCGCGTCAACGACCTGCTCCCCCAACGTGGCCTGTTCCGGAGACCCAACGGCGGATGCGGGATCGGCTTCGATCCACGCATAGTCGATCAAGCTGTAGAGGCAGCCAACCTTCTGTTGAATCGCGAGTTCCCTAAGCGCCTCGCTCGCCTCCACTTTCTGCTCGAACTCGACATCGCTGAGCCACCAATCTCGAGCAGTAACTACGTCACCTTTCACGGCCTCTCGAACTAGATCCTGCAGATACGCATTGTATGCGACGCAGCTAGGATGCCCGATCATCTGCGTGTAGATCAGTTCCCTGAAATCAAGCCACCGCCTAGCAGCAGCGAGTCCGCCAACAGCTATCGCAAGCGATAGATCAGTCCCGAGCTGAAGATGACCGACTAGCTCTCTCAGGTTCTCTGCTGCTCCAGAGTAGCCGAGAAGTGCCGCCATTCGGTGGACGTTGTCGATGTTGTCGAAGTCCATCGGGCCAGCGATAGCACTTGCACCACCGGCATCTGGGCTGACAAGAGAAATCAGTTTGTCAGCAGAGACACCAAACTTCTGCAGTACCGCCGCTACACGCAGTGATCGTGCCGGCAGGATCTGATGATAGAGATTGAGAGGGTGATACGTACCGAATATCAGCTGCCGCACGAGCGATTCATGAGAAACGTCGGGATCGCGGCGGCGGAGCTCGGTCTCAACAAGATGACCATAGGGGTGGATCCCAATGTCATGCAAGAGAGCAGCTGCCGCGATGGTGGAAACATCATCCTGTCCGATTCCACTTCGACGGGCTACCTGAAGAGCGGTATGGCAGGTTCCTACTGCATGAGCGAACCGACGCGCCGTCGCCAGCTCCTGCATGTACATGGCGTCTTGGTTCAACATCCGCATGAATCGGAGCCGCTGAACCTCGGGTGTATGGACCAGCTCCTCAAGCAGCTCGGCGGTTACATCGGTGCCGAAATCGATCGCACCATGAACGACATCTCGGAACTTCATACAGGAAGCGCCATCGATACTAGTGTTGCCATCAGGACAACGGTCGCCACGTATGCCGTTGCTCGTATGAGTCTTCGCCAGATCGGGCCTTGTTCCCACACGGCCGTCACAGCGAACGCAACAGCCCAGATTGGCCAGAACTGCCTAAGCGCTCGAAGGGAACGCGAGAGCAAATCCAAGGACGGGGATAGTTGGCCAATGGCACTCGTAAAATCCGTGTGCGGAAGGACTGTTACGAAGATCCAGAGCGCAAAGAAGCTCGTGATGAATCCAGGATGACGACGCGCAAGAGCCACGATTCGGAGGTGAACGGTCGCTGTTCGTAGCTTCACCCGGGCCAACCTGGAACTGAGAAGAACCTCGTTCGCGAGGCGGAACAGAGTAGATGTGCGGAGGCTCGCGAGCAGACTCGGCGCTTCCGAGACTTGGAAGTGCACTGCCCCCTCAAGACCGATGTCGCGGCTAGCGTTCTGGACAAGT
This sequence comes from Pseudomonadota bacterium, assembly GCA_022361155.1. Lineage (NCBI taxonomy): Bacteria > Pseudomonadati > Pseudomonadota > Pseudomonadota bacterium. Next base: position 12,718 of record JAKSBK010000071.1, on the reverse strand, counting down.
TCCGCCAGAGTCTCGGTCACCTCTCCGGCTCTCGACTCCTTCAAGCGCAAGCAGCATTCGGCGGCGTCGATTCTGGGAAATGTCCAAATCCATGGCTTGTAGTGACTGATCGGTCCTTCAGCTGATGGGATCGAGTAGTGCAAGGATTCCTGCCAAGCCAAGGTCGCGGGCTCGCGGAGACGTGCGCGGATTTCCGAGAGCAGGTCGTCCCTCTTGCCAGGCCAGTTCACGCTCCCTGGGATGCGGTACTCAAGGCGGAGAAGCGAGTTGAGGATTCGCACTTTGTGAACGAGGAATACTCTCTCGTTCTCTAACTCCCGGAGCAAGTAGTTGACGACTTCCGCGCGGTTGACCGCAGTGCGGCATGCCTGATGCGTAAGTGCCATGAGAGCATGGCATGTAGGAATGGGATCGGCCTCCGCAGATTCGGTGACTACGTGCCACGGCCAAGCGCGGAACGTTTGCCCTTGATCGTCGGACGAGATCGCAGCATTCGCAAGAACCCGAGCGATCTCGTCTATCTGGGAGTACGAATCCTCAAGCGCTTTGGCGAATTCAGGGTGGGTGTTCCTGATATCCCAGAGCGCGTTCGCGGCCTCTAGGACCTCACCGAGCTTCATGGTGAGTTTGAAATCATGGTGGCCGACTTCCTTGAACTTTCGTGCTTGCTTACAGTCCTGAGTATCCCCCGCGTCAACCCTCTTGCTGTCGTCGAACTGGAGGAGGAGATACTTGAGGCCATCAAGTATCGCTTGGCGGCTCTTCGGGTCTGCTGGCGCATCGCGGCGACAGAGGAGCTGGACACCGAACGAGGTGCTGTAGACGCCAGGAAAGGTGGCCGGCGAGCTTCCAGACGAGGAAGCATCGAGGCGCATATACCAGCCCCTTCCCCGTCCATCCGGGGAGTCCCGAATGTGCACCAAAGGAAGGCTGTGAAGCCTTCTAAGCGTCGCATCGAGCGAACTACTACTCATTCGGGCTGCCCGTCCATCTGGCGCACGATTCGCTCAAGGGAAGACCGTAAATGGGACAGAGATTGGTCGTTGGCGACTAGAGCGTCGGCCTCAAGGACTAGGCGCCCGAGCCCAATGGCGTATTCCCAGGCGGAGGCTCTGAGGAATGTCTCATAGTCGCTCGGAGAATCTGCTCGGACTCGTGCTTGCGAGCGAGCGAATCGCGTTCGATCGGAGCAGTGTAGCGCCAGGACCCGGGGCCTGAACGCTTGCCTTAGGACATCTCGCTCTACGGGCTTGCGGCAACCCGTCACCACGATTGGTGTACCGCGGCTATCACGGGATTCAATCCGGCTGAGGATCTCGCGAGCAACAGCATCATCGCCGTGCTCCTCGAAGAACTGGTCAATCCTCTGGAGGCGTTCGAGTAGGGGCACTTCGAGAGGAACGTATTCCTTGACGAGGCCGGGCTCGATCCATTCGAAGCCCAGGGATTGGATCATCCGGCCCGCCTCGCTCTTTCCAGAGCAGGTCGGGCCAACTACGACAATCGCAGGGGGCTTTCCCATATACCTCTGCCCTCAATCCAGCCACGAACCCCTGCCCGCAGTAGAAGCCCGTCCGCCGCTGACCGGCTGAGCAGAGAGCAAGGCTGGAGACGCGATCGCGCTCCTTCCTAAGTCGCTGAAGCGAGGCCTCAATCCGCGCCTGTTGCGCGAGGCCAGCAGGGTGCGGCCCCTTCTGCTGGTCTGCACGAACTCATCTTAGGAGATCCGCGACGATCCCTAGGCTGAGAACGGGAATTGAAGTCCTGTCCCCGCGGGGATGGCTGACTGCCTTGAGCCGCCTGCCCTAACCCGAGCAATACATCACCGCTTCTATATACCTCAGAAATATATGAGGTATAGTCATTTGCTGAGGTATCAACGTGGTGCCGACCGACCGCAAACGAGATCTCTCCGGGCGGGCTGTCCGCGTAGTTATCGACATCCTCCCGCGCTCGGCGAAACCAGAGGTGGCTAGGGCGGAGTCTGATGCAGAGCCGCACCTAGTCCTCGGAGACCACCGACTGCGGATCAAGTGGATCGGCCAAGGCAGCCTAAGCGACGCACGCCAAGCACTCGCCAACCGGCGCCGCCGCCCGGATATCGTCGTGGCGCGGCGGCTATCGCCGGGCGCTCGGGAGGCCCTCTCGGAGGCCGGAATCGGGTGGGTGGACGAGACTGGCGCTGCTGAGATCGCCGTGGGCTCGATCATCGTCTCGCGAACCGGGAGACCGCCCGAGCCCGCCGCAAAGCCGGCGCGCTGGACCGCTGCAGTGCTGGCCGTTGCCGAGGCGATCCTCTGTGGAACGAAGCCCACGGTGGCTGCGACAGCCTCCGCCACCGGCCTCTCGGCCGGGAGCTGCACTCAGGCGCTGCGATTCCTGACGGACCTCGGCCTGCTGGAGGCCCCGGCCCGCCGCGGGAGGTTCTCAGGCCGCCAGGTCACCGACCCAGATGGGCTTCTAGAAGCGTACGCTTCGGCGGCCGAGCAGGCACCAACATCCCCCTCCCTCGAGGTGGGCGTGACCTGGCGCGACCTGGTAGCGGACTTGGTGGAGACAGGAAGGAAGTGGACCAGGGCGAAGCTCGCCTGGGCGGCAACCGGAGCTGTGGCTGCGTCCGCGATCGCTCCCTACCTCACCTCGGTCACGAGAGCCGAGGTGTATGTGGATGCGGAGAGTATGGCGTTGCTCGAGGCGGCCGCGGTGTCAGTGAATCTCCGTCCCATCGAAGGCGGACGCCTGACGTTGCGGCCCTTTCCCACGGTCGCCGTACGGGAGCTGACCTCCAAGGTAGATGGACTTCGGGTCGCGCCGTGGCCTCGTGTCTACGTCGACCTCCGGCAATCCGGCGTCCGCGGCGAGGAGGCCGCCGAGCATCTGCGGGAGGTGATCCGTGGCGGATGAGCGTCCTCGCAACCGAGCTGCACGCGAGGCCGCCGAGCGTGCACTCGTTCGCGTGGTTCACCACTATGGTGCTCGTCCCGAGTTCGTCGTCATGGGCGGGCTCGTCCCCGAGTTGCTGTGCTCGGGCAGCGGCTTCCGGCACGCCGGGACGACCGATGTGGATGTGCAGGTCGATCTGGAGATCGCCTGCGGCTCGGTCAACACCCGGCGCCTGGAGCGAGCCTTGCGCAACGCGGAGTTCGTGCCGGATGGCGAGTACGCGTGGCGCTGGAGGGCAGAAGGGCCGCTCGCCGCTGCGATCGTAAGATTCGAACTTCTGACTGACCTCGAGACGGCTCCGGCTGGTTCCAGCGTCCACTTCGATGACTGTGACTCCTTGGGCGCCGCCAACCTTCGGGGGACGGGATTCGCATCCCGGGACCGCACGACCCGCCAGCTCAGGGCCCAGATTGGCGGTGTCGAGCACCTCGTCGAGGTCTACGTGACCGGGCTCGCCGGATTCCTCCTCGCGAAATGTGCTGCCGCGTACGCCCGGAGAACGCAAAAGGATTGGTACGACATCGCCTTCGTCCTGTTGCACAACGATGCGGGCGGGCCGGAAGCCGCTGCGCAGGCTGTACTCGATGGCTTTGGTCGAGAGCTCGGCGCCATCAGAACCGCGCTAGAAGACCTAGCCGCCAATTTCGCCAACACCAAGGCTCAGGGACCCCAAGCATATGCTCGCCAGATGGCGATCGATCATCCGGAAATCGAGAAGACTACCGCACTCGCGGATGCCACTATCGCTGTCGAGAACTTCTGCACCTGCCTCAGAGTCGGCAACCAAGACGATCGTGGTCCAGGTTCCCAGGCTGACCCGACAGCAGCGGCGTAAGGAATCGGCACTCTGAGGTCCTCTGCAAGTGGAACGATCTCGACATTCAATAGACCCTTCTGAAATCGGTTCGGCCATCGAGCAACGACAAGGACAGCCAAGAATGATGGAACTAGTCGCTCGCGAGTCTCTATCGCCGTTCCTGTCAGCACTACACGATAGCCAGCCGGTGCGCGGGCTGACCCACGACTTCTATCGCTATCCGGCGCGATTCTCGCCCGAGTTCGCGCGGGCTGTCATCGAGTCTTTCTCTGAGCCCGGGGACGTTGTGCTCGATCCGTTTGTCGGCGGTGGAACGACCCTCGTGGAGGCGCGAGTAGCGGGCCGGCTGGGCGTCGGAGCCGACAGGAGCAGCCTCGCGGTCTTCGCAGCTCGCGCAAAGACCACAGTGCTTTCGGGACGCGATCGTGAGCGCCTCCGCAGATGGGCTCAAAGACTCACCCCCAAGCTGAACACCAGAACCCCAATCCCAGCCACGCCCAACCTAGAAGGATCTCCTCGGAACCTGGACAGCACGAGTACTTGGAGATTGCGGAAGCTAGTTGCGATTGCCGTGAATGATGCCGCACGGCTGCCCGCCACACGCGTCGAGCGCTTCGCGCGCTGCGCGATCCTAAGGACCGGCCAGTGGGCACTCGATGGCCGTGACACGATACCTACCGTAGATCAGTTTCGGAGTCGGTTCCGAGAGATCGTCGATGAGATGTTGCAGGGTGCCGAGGAATTTGAGCGTCGGGCCAGAGACGCTGATCGACTAGCCGCTGGGGTGGGCGTGCGCCGTACCGTTTGCCTCAAGGCCGATGCTGGGAAGCTTGCTGGCTACGCATGCTTCGGGAAGCGCCCGCCTCCCAAGCTTGTGCTCACCTCGCCGCCATATCCTGGAATCCATGTTCTCTACAACCGCTGGCAGATCATGGGCCGCCGGGAAACGGCAGCAGCATTCTGGATCGCGGGAGGGGAGGATGACAATGAGCCCTCAGAGCTGACCTTTGGTGACCGTCGGTCCCATCACGATTCGTCCAGATACTACAGCGACCTAGAGGGAGCCTTCAGGTCCGTCGGCGGACTCCTTGACCGCGAGTCGCTTGTGGTTCAATTAGTGGCGTTCAGCCAACCGGGAGTTCAACTGCCGCGCTTCCTCTCGGCCATGGAACGCGCTGGCTATCGAGAGGTACATCTAAGTGCGCGCAACGGCAGAGCGAATCGCCAGCGGCGTGAGGTGCCGAACCGAAAGTGGTACGCGAACCAATGGGGCCTGAACGGAACCCGCCGGGAAGTCCTCCTCTTCCATCAGCTCGCCTAAGCAGGTTCTGCCTGATCGCCGTCGAACTGCAAACCCCCAAGGTCGCTGACGATCGTCATCATGAAGGGCGCGATTGCTCGCGAGAACTGCTCGGCTTGATCCTCAACGGACATGCGCCCTTCATCAGCCTCTTTCCTCTGAGAATCCTCATGAAGAAGACCAAGGCCAACTAGGACCATCCCGTAGACGAACTGGGCCTCGACCAGCTTCACGTCCTCCGCTCGCCCCTTCGCCTCCGACTTCAGGTACATGTTGTCGCAGTTGACGTAGAAGTCGAACTTCGGCTTCCCGCCATTCTCTTCAGAGTCGCCGGCGTTTACGATCCGAAGTGCGGCAAACCTGTCGAACGCAGGTTCATGTTTCCCCCACTCCTCCTCGTATACCCGAACCACGGGGGGCAGAGAGAACCCCGACTCCGATTTCGAATCGTCGCCGTCACCCTTCGGGTTCTTTGACTTGTCCCGTTTGGAGGAATCTCGCTTGCGCCCCTCCGAGGGCCGCTTCACCAGGATAGAGAAGTGGTTCTCAATCGGGTCTACTCTGGAGCAGTCATCAATGACGGCCACGTACTCCAATCGATCCGCAACTTCCGCGTTCGGGGGAAGTGCGACACGAATGCTTCCCGATCCTCGATCCAACACGGGGCCAGTGAAATCGGAGACGTCCTTCCGCAACCCATCCACCACCGTATAGAGCTGGAACTGGCCTCCTTCGCGCTTCCTGCCGAAGTAGTTGTCCTCTACGTCGGTCTCGAATTCGATTCTTTGCCTCAAATTGATCGCACACTCGCGCTGGAGAACGTGGCTATCGGGCTTGCCGCGAAATCTAAAGTACGTAGGAAAGCGCTTGCCCTTGAACTTCCTCTTCTCTTCCTCGCCCGATTTTCGCGTATCGAAGGGATTCGATAGACGCGCGCCCTTGAGGAGGATGGAACTCAAGGACGGAGACTTCTTCAGAAGTGCGCCCAGGACGAGTTCGAGCGGCTTCTCTTCGGCAAGCTTCTCCTTGAGCTCTTCCTCGCGCCTCCTGGCCTTCAGCTCCCGGAGTCGCGGCTCCTCCTTCAGAATCACCTCAAGCTCGAGCTCGATCTGATGCCTAAGTTCATGGTCGCTCAATCGATCTCGGCTGTTCATGAACAGATCTTCTCGACTGCGGCCAGACAGCTTCGTGCAGTCTACGAGCACGAGAAGGGAATCCCTCAGATACCCGAGACCTACTCGACTCCGGCGGAAGAAATCACGAGACAACGGAGCGTGAGTCTGCCCGTTTACTGTGAAGATCAACCCCTCGCGCTTCGCATAGGTCCTTCCCTTTCCTGGCCTGAACGCATAGATCGTCGCAGTGAGCGGTTCGCCGCTAACTGAGAAGGGACATGTAATGGGATCGAACTCGAGATTGTTCGCGCTGTCGTCGTCGAGGCGAACCGTCAGGCCAGTGAGCGGGTTGTCGAAGCTGCCGCCGTGACCTCCTCCACCTCGACATTCGTGGATGCGAACCGGAAGCGCGATCTCAGGCAACAGAATATCGAGCCGGCGCAACAGACCGTCCCGACGAAGCACATCGCTCTTCGCGAAGCCCGTAGTCTCGTAGTCATAGAGCTTGATGAGCGTTCCGTGGCTCGAAGGACGCGAGTATGGCCTGTTCGACTCCGGAAAAATCGGCATCGAGTCGGCGGCAAACCTGAGAATTCCCCCTTTGGAAGAGCCATTGGGATCGGGCATGGGGGCCAGGTAGGTGTATCTGGAGTTCCTCCGCTTCCCTTGCGGGTTTTCACGGCGGACGACGGTAAAACCCCAGAGATCGGAAGAGATATCCGACGCCTGCAAAGCCGCAGGATTGCGCTTGGTCAGAACGAACTGAAGATTCTCATCGCCGCAGAACCGGAGCACGGCTGTACCGCCCATGTTGAACTTACCCTGAACGAAGGGAATCTTGATCTTGTTCTCCTTGTTCAGCGAGAGGATCGTGTCGGGTACGGAATTGGGCGTCTGACCTTCGCCGCTGTCAGCGATAGAGAGGCAGATATTCCCTCCCGATCCCTTCTTTCCGGTCGCCGCCACGGTGATTCGATTGGCCGCTTCCCCCCTCTTCTTTTTTGTCCACCCAGAGATGTGCCCTGGTGCGTCGGCGTTCACGGTGTCCTTCTCGAAGAAGGCCGAAACAGCTTCGTGAATTGACTGGGGGGCTGAGTCCGACTCGGGATCGATCCCAGCAGCGAGGCACTCCGCGATCAGGGTTGCGTCGATGGAGTTCACGATTTTCTCGACCAGAGCCGCATCCGAGCGCTCGGTCTGGTTGCCGATTGCGCTGAAGTTGTTCGGCTCATCGCCGTACAGCCTCCAGACGGCAGGATCCGCCCAGAGCCCTTCCGATTCCAGCACCGCGACAACCGCGTTGCATGAATCCGCTTCCATCAGCCGAATGCAGAGATCCCGGCACTTCCCATTCGTGAAGTTCACCTATTCGCCCTCCGGCGTTGAAGTCGCGGCGAGGAACTTGTTCCCCAGCTCGGTTATCCCGTACTCGACACGAACGCCGGCACGGCTCCGTTGAACTAGGCCAAGGTCCGACATTCGCGAGACTGCGCCCGACCGTTGGGAAGAAAGGAACGAAGTCGAAGCCTCCCTGTCCTGGCCTTGCGATCTATACTTGCTGAGCGCTCTATCGAGCGAGTCCGGCGAGGTGTTCCCCGCCTCAACGGCTTCGAGTATCGACCTGTAAGCGAACCGCTCCGCGGGAACGCTACGCGCGATGTGCTTCAGGAGGAATCCGACTTCCTCGGGTGTGAAGCGAGGAGCATCCGCAAGCCCTTCGGGCTGGTCCAGCACAGGATTCTTGAGAGCCGCAAAGGCCCATCCGGCTTCGGTGAGCCCAACAGGCGAACGGCTACCCACGAGTCTGTTGATGAGTTTGAAGCTGACGAGGAGGCCCGATAGTTGACCATTGCTATTCGTTGAGGCAACGAACTGACTCGCGTAGCGGAGCAACCCCTTCTCTTTTGACTGACCTGCCCCGGGAAACGCGGTTGCGAGGTTCTCGTCCCGACCTCTACCAGCCGATGCATCGAGCCGCCGAAGATACGTGCCAAGAACCGCAGCTTCTTTCGCAATCTCCGAGGCGAGCTCATCCAGGCTTCGCTTGTCGTCTTGGGCTGCCAGGTTCGCGATCGCCCGGCAGCTTGCTTTTGCCGGAAGAAGTCGATTGAACTGGCCGAAGATCCAACGCTCGATGGGAACAGTCTGACCTATACGCCAAACATCATCGGGAGCGGGCGCAACTCGACCTTCGATCGATCCGTGCTCGAAAGGGCCGAAGAGGCTGGGAATCTGAACAGGCGAAGCAGAATCAGCCACAGCGTGTCGCGGAAGCCGTGACGGACGACCGCTCCCGGCATCTCTGCGCTTCACTGGCCTTTGGCGAGACTTCGGCCCGGCCGCCGGCTCGGGCACTGATTCCTCGTTGACCGCCTCCCCAGCCGCCGGGGCGGGCGTTGCACCTACCGCCGTCGGCGCAGCGGATACAACCACAGCCCCTCGGGGATCTACTTCACTGTGAAGGACAGCTAGATTGCGCACAGCGGCACAGAGAACCTGCCCATAGTCGGCGTATTGTCCGCTTTCGACGAGGCTATCGAGATGCGACTTGACATCCTGCGGACACGAGAAGCACACCATCATGGTCTACTGACCTCCGAAGCAAGACACAGTGAAGCAGACTTCGACTTACTGTCAACAGCAGAAGGGCAGACAGGGCGAGCAGGGTATTCTGCTATTGGGGCGCGTGAAGAGATCCACGGGCGCGGCAAGCTAGCTAACATCCTGAAATGCTTGAAATAATCTGGGCGGAGCAACCTCGCGTCCCTGCCGACTATGACGCGATGCTCAGCATTCCCAAGGGTTCAAGGGACGCAGGCCCCCTAGGTCCGAAGCGCCAGCGCCTGACCTCACCCAGGGAGGCAGGATGCCTCCTGGCACCCGATGTACCTCGGACCAATCTTCCCGCTGCGGCGACCCGCTAGGTCGGATCGAGGTACCTGCCGGATCACAGGTTCGGGTCGCCGCTATCGGCAGTGAGGACAGCCACAATGTCGTCCCAGCCGTGGACGCGCTTGAGTCGCGAATGCTGCGGCACTGACTCGTTCCACGGGTGGGCCATCAAGAAGCTGGTACCGACCCCACCTTGAGCGAACGCCAACGCTTGGGAAGGATCATCCTCAACCGAGGCGGCGAATTGACCCAGGGAGACATGCTTCTCGCCGTGCTTGAGGAAATGCACATCGTGCGGAGGGAAGCCGTGAGCTTCGAGCCAGCGAATGGTGGCCGCTCGGGCCTGAGGCAGCCGGGAGGTTGCAAAGTGCAGCACGTATCCACGCTGTACTAGTCGAAGGAGCGACCTCTGAACCCCCTTGATCGGCTGGACTCGTTCGAGGTTAGAGGGGTCGGAGAACGCGGCGTGGACAGCGGCCCACTCATCTCTAGTGATGGACTCATCCTGGCCATCACGACACTCCCAGTAGTTGAATCGCGTGATGTCCTTGTATCTGAGATCGACGCGACCCCCAGTGAGCTCGTGGATCACGCTTCGCATAACGGGATCGGTGTCAGCAACAACGTTGTCGATGTCTACACAGATCCGTTTACGCTGGTCTTTCGCATCGATCAAGTCGTTCGGGCCAAATGCGAGAGGGAGCAGCTCCTCGATCGCATATCGGAGGGAGTCACCACCGTCACACACAGACGTGACTACGGTGCCGGAACCGAACTCACTCAAGACCTGGCGGCATGCACCGCAAGGAGCCGCTGGAGCAAACGTCGGAGTGAAGATCGCTAGGGCCACGATCGAACGCGCGCCATCGCCCACAGCGCGAAAGATGGCGTTTCGTTCGGCACAAGCCGTCAGACCAAAGGAGGCGTTCTCAACGTTTGTGCCGGTGTAGATCTTGCCATTGGACGCGAGCGCGGCAGCACCGACTGGGAAGCCACTGTACGGCGCGTAGGCATTGACGGCTGCCTGCCGAGCAGCGCGTGACAGCCGATCGGTGATCTCATCGTCAACCACTCACAGACCCTCTACTTGCGAGTAGACCGACCGAGGCTGCAGCAAACGCAATCGCACTACGAGCTACTCAACGACCAAGAAACGACCCTCTTGGAGCCTTCCCCTGATTTCGTCCGGGATCGACTCGTCGGGCGCGACTTCGATACGAAAAGTCCCGTGCTCGAGCCGAGGCTGCCGCTGGATCTCCCGAATCGTCGCCTCATCTGCCTCTTCCCACTCGATGTACGCGTAGCTGTTCTCATTGCTTCGTACGACCTTCACTGGACTTCCTCTCAATTTGCGGCGACGCCGTTTGGCGTAATCACCTTTCCAAGTGACCGAGCGCTTGCTTCCAACACCTTCGCAATATCTTGGTGGTGAAACAGAGTCCGGTCGATATTGAACCTGCTATCGAGATTGAGAATGCCGATCACTTCTCGGGGCGGATCCGACCAGATCGGGACACTGAGCACTGACCGGACTTGACCAACAACCGCCTTCTGCCGGTCCGTCAGTCTGCCTGCTGGGGCTTGGTAAGCTTCATCCTCTGAATCGAAGATTGTGGCGCGCTTCTTCGACCATGCCGAGCCGCAAGTACCCTGCTGGCGCATCCAGCGAAGATTCAGTTCTGCCTCTGGGAACGCGATCCGCGCTGGACCACCGTCCCAATAGTAGATGGCGAGATATCGCTTCCATACGCGATTCCCAGTGGGCAGCATGATGTTCGTGCGGACGGCCGGGACCTGTAGGCCAGAGAGCTGCGTGATCGCCCGGTTGTATCGCTCAAGAAGCGATTCGAGGATTGGGGCGATTGCGAGTCGCATATCGTCGACCTCGGAGGGCGAGGCGGTCTTGGGCCAGCGCAGCATCAATTGCTGACCTAGGAACAGCAGGACGATGAGTGCGAATAACCAGGGCTTGTTCGCCTTCACGAAATCGATTGTCGGTTGTCCGAAATACTGAGCAGACTCGTCGGCGGACATCATCTCGACAATCGAGAACCCCGAGAACAGGACAAGGCTGGTAAGGAGCCCCGGGATTCCGAAGGTCAACTTTGTCACGCCCGCCGCCTCCTGCCCTGTGCGGAGTGTACGAATCGAGCCCAAGCTCGCCCTACGCCGTGACAGGCATGGTCACACGGCGCCACTTCCGGCGCCTCGGGCCCGCTCGCGGAAGGCCGCAGCAGCAGCTGATCTCCCCCGGGGGAGGGACGCGAGGGAGGTTTGCGGGCCTCGAGAAATTCTGTTCCTTCGCCTATCCGCACAAGGTGGAGAGGACTCGCTGGCAAGCGGGGATCGGTGCTCCCGTCATCTCGTCCACGGCCTTGAGCTCGGGACGCGGGGTTCCGATCGCCTTCAGGAAGCCCGCCGACCACGCCGAGCGAGCGCCTTGATGCGCGGCGGTCCGGGTGTGCCGACGCGGGTGGCGGGGACGCCGCGCGAGGACGTTGCGATCTCCCAGGTGACCGCGGCCGAGATTGAGGTGGCTGCGCTACCGCCCGGCGTCGAAGCGCCGCAGGGCGCTCGAGGCACAGTGGTCCGCGATCGGGTCGGAGCTCGTCCGCCTGCCCTGGAGCGACGAGGTCAGCCGGCGTTTCGGAGAGCGCAAGGCCCGGCTCGAAAAGGCGGGGCAGCGGATGAGCGACTTCGACCTCGCGATCGCGGTACACGCGCTGGCGTACGGCCTTACCCTGGTCACCGCCGACCGAGCCTTCGAGCGGCTGCGGCTCCCTCGGGAGAGCTGGCTGGCCTGACTTGGGAAGGGCCGTATAGGGGCCGTCGGCCGTCCCCGGTGCCCCTGCCTGCCGCCCCCTGCCGCCTCTCACAACGCACCAGACGCAAGCTCCGTCACTTCTTGCGCCTCCGATCCAAGTGCATGATCGGGGACCTGGGGCTGGTGGAGGATGGGGCGGGGTTGGGGGCGTTCGAGTTTCGGAGAGGCCCCGCATCCGCGTACGTCCAGGGGTTCGAGCCCTCTGTTCGACGTTGGCCACCTCGCGCCTTGATCGCACCAAGCGGGCTTTGATTGGCGGCCTGTACTACCTGTTCGAGACGTGTCTCCGGGAGACTGCGCGCCGGGAAGCGGTGATTGCGGCCGCCCTTGCGATCGGATTCGCTTCCGCCCCGGGGCTTCTCGTTCCGAGGACCTCTCCCGGACGCGCCACAGGAGGATGCCGTGAAGATCGACGCACCGTTGTTCGGCTCGCTGTCCGAGGTGCCGGACCGGGTCCGGGAAGCCGAGGCCCATGGGTACGACGGCGTGGTCACGGCGGAGATCGGGAGCGATCCCTTCTTTCCGCTGCTCCTGGCCGCGGAGCACAGCGAGCGGGTGGAGCTGATGACCTCCATCGCGGTGGCCTTCGCGCGCAACCCGATGCTGCTGGCCAACATCGGGAACGACCTCCAGGCGTACTCCCAGGGGCGCTTCATCCTGGGCCTGGGCTCCCAGATCCGGCCCCACGTCACCAAGCGCTTCAGCATGCCCTGGTCGCACCCGGCGGCGCGCATGCGGGAGTTCATCCTGGCCATGCGGGCCATCTGGGCCTGCTGGTATCAGGGGGAGAAGCTCGACTTCCGCGGCGAGTTCTACACCCACACGCT
>JAKSBK010000070.1 GCA_022361155.1 Pseudomonadota bacterium | reverse complement strand
TCCTTTCTTCACCTCGGTGGCGCTAGACGATCCCGATACGCTCTACGTGCGCATACGCGCTGCGAAAGCAGACCGCTTGCTGGTCTCTTCGGACGGGGGCCGTTCCTGGCGCAGCGTGCTCGAGGGCAAGGCCGTGATGGCGGGCTTCGCGCTCTCACCCGACGGCACGCAGCTGGCGGTCGGATTCGGCCTGCCGGAACGACCTGTTGGAATCGACTGGTCACCCGGGTTTGCGAGACGCAGCAGCCGGCGCCAAGCCGGACTCCGCAACCGCATCCGCACCGTTCCCACCCCGCTCGCAATCCAGCGGCTGCGGCTGCAGCGTTCCGGGCACAAACCCCGCGGGCTCGTCCCTGCGGCTGTGCATACTGCTCGCCGTGTGCGCGTTCATCCAGCGGGCACGATGTCCTGTATAGGGCCCGGATGACGACAACGACGGCTAACGCTCTGGTTTGACCTTCACTAGCCGCGGCATCCAGTAGTCTGGTTTGCGCTTTTGATGCGCAAGAGCGAGCACCACAAGCTCGTGCTCGAAACAAGCTACGATCAACTTGTAGGGAAAACTGTGGAGCAGATACTTGCGGATCAGGAAGGGGCGCTCGCGTCGAGAAACCACCAAACTACCCGCATTGGGGAACTGGCGGGCGTACTGAATCGTTCCGTTGTAGTCTTCGACGAGCTCACGGGCTTGGTTGGTGGCACCCGAGCTGCGATACCAACGCACCGCCTCGATGAAGTCGCGTCGGGCTCCTTGAACGACACGAAGGCGCATCAGCGCGTCGCAAGGTCACGCAGCTCGCGCTCGACGTCTGCCCAGTCGTGCAGCACGGCTTCGCCGCTTTGAAGTTGATCGGCTCTGCGCTCGATCTCGTCTTGCCATGCGGCTTCCACTTCCTCTGCCGAAGCCTCCTCCTGCTCCACGCTTTCATGAAGGGCGATACAAATCTGTGCACGCTCTTCGGCTGGCAGTTGGAGCGCTTCATCAAGGATCTTCTGGGCTCTGGCGTTCACAAATGCAGTCTACGATACCGCAGCCCGCGGATCGAGTGCTGGGCCGCGCGCTTGCAGCCACGAGGCGTCGTTGCTGCAAGCTGGCGTGCGCCTGGTGGATCTGCTGCCCAAGACCTCCCTGGCCAGGTCCAAACGCGAGGCCCGCCAGTTCTTGGACAGCGGGGCGATCGCATACCTTCGACGCCAATAGCGTGCTTGAACCTATATCTCCACACCCAATGGACGAGGATCGACAACGAGCTCGGTTCCTATGGCTCTACCCCCGAAATACTCGGAGTACCTATCCGCGCTCAGGTGGGGACGCCGCCGACCAACCCGTAGGTCGAGCTTA
>JAKSBK010000069.1 GCA_022361155.1 Pseudomonadota bacterium | reverse complement strand
GGACGACCCCGGCCTGCTCTACGACCGGGCCCGCTGGCGCAAGCGCCGCGGCCGCCTCGACGGGGTGATCGAGCTGATCGACCGCGCCGAGCCTTTCGTCGAACGGCCGGCGCGCTGGTGGCGGCTGCGCCATTGGGCGGCGCGGCGCGCCCTCGACAGAGGCAAGCCGGCCCTGGCCTACCGCCTGGCCAGCGCCCATGGCCTCAGCCGCGGCGTGGAATTCGCCGAGGCCGAGTGGCTGGCCGGCTGGGTCGCGCTGCGCTTCGAGAACGCACCGGACCGCGCCTATCGCCACTTCCAGCGCCTGCATGCCGGCGTCTCGACCCCGATCAGCCGGGCCCGCGGCGCTTATTGGTCGGGCGAGGCGGCGGCCCAGCTCGGGGACGGTGCGGCGGCACGCGACTGGTACGGCCAGGCGGCCAGCTTCGGCACCGCTTTCTACGGCCAGCAGGCGATCGGTCGCCTAGGCGGCGCCCTCGACCTCGACCTGCAGGGTAAGGCCGTGGCCAGCGAGGCCGCGCGCCAGGCCTTCGAGGAGCGGGAGCTGGTGCGCCTGGTGCGGCTGCTGGCGAGCTTCGACGCCCGCCGCCACGTGCGCCTCTTCATGACTCACCTACGCCGCCAGACGGTCACCACCGAAGCCCATCTGCTCCACGCCGAGCTGGCCAGCGAGATCGACCGCCCGGACCAGGCGCTCTACACCGCCAAGCAGGCGAGCCGCCAAGGCCTGGGCGCGACCGGCGACCTCTTCCCGCTGCCGCCGGAGATTGCCCGGCAAGTGACCGGCACCCGCGCGCCGGAGCCGGCCCTGGTGCTGGCGGTGATCCGCCAGGAAAGCGCCTTCGACTCGCGGGTCATCAGCCGCGCTGGCGCCCGCGGCCTCATGCAGCTCATGCCGGCCACCGCCCGCCTGGTTGCCAAGCGCCTCGACCTGCCCTACCGGCGGGCCGCGCTGATCGAGGAGCCGAACTACAACCTGCGCCTCGGGCGCGCCTACCTCGGCCAACTGCTGGAAGACTACAAGGGCTCGACCGCCCTGGCCCTCGCCGCCTACAACGCCGGGCCGCGGCGGGTCGAGCGCTGGATCGCCGCCTTCGGCGACCCACGCCGGCCGGAGGTCGATGCGGTCGACTGGATCGAGCGCATTCCCTTCTCGGAAACCCGCAACTACGTGCAGCGGGTGCTGGAAGGCCGGACGGTCTATCGCCTGACCCTGAACGGCCAGAAAACGGTCATGCCCCTCAGCCGCCGGGGCCAGGAGCTCGGTCAAGTCTTGAGCCGCTAAACCGCCCGACAAATAGCGGTCAGGGTGGCCGCGCGCCCCTCTTCCAAACTGCGGGCCAGGTTGCCCAGCAGGACCTGAAAGTCCTCGCCGATCAGGATGCGTGGACCGACCGGCGGCGGCCCGCCGCCCTCGGCCGCCTGCCGGCGGCGGCCGCGGAACCAGTCCAGCGAGCGGGCGCTGTTGTCCTCCCAGTGGAGCACCTCCAAGCCGGCCGCGGTCAGATGCGCCCGCAAGGCCTCGGCGGTGGCCGGGAAGGAGATCGCCGGATCGCGCGCCCAGGGCACCGGATAGCGGATCTCCCCGGCCGTGCCCTGCAGCACGTCGTAGAGCGCGAAGCGGCCGCCCGGCTTCAGCACCCGGCGCACCTCCCCGTAGAGGCGCGGCTTGTCGGCGATGTTCATGGCGACGTGCTGGGTCCAGACCAGATCGAACTGGCTCGACGCAAAGGGCAGCGCCAGGGCGTCGCCGGCGCAGTAGTCCAGCTTGCCGTCGAGACCGACCCAGCCGGCCATGACCCGGGCGGCGCGGCAATAGGCCTCCGTTAGGTCGAGGCCAGCGACCCGGCAGCCATAGCCGGCCGCCAGCAGGCGCGAGGGTCCGCCGATGCCGCAG
>JAKSBK010000068.1 GCA_022361155.1 Pseudomonadota bacterium | reverse complement strand
TCGAGGTCAGCTGCGGCATGGTCTCCGAGGCCGTGGATGGCGTGGTGGCCAGTGCGCTTGCGGGCCCGTCCCAACTCCTCGTGAGCATTCCTCCACCCAAGTGCTATGTCGAAGCGGAGGCCGTGCAGGAGTGCGTGGAGAAGTGCGACCTGCAGTTCGTGCCCATGGACACGGTGCAGTGCGGCCTGGGCGAGGCCATGGGCGGGTGCGCCGGTGCTTGCGTCGGGCTGTGTCATTTCCGCAATCCGGTCGCCTGCCCCGGTGCGGAGTGTCGGGGGACATGCAAGGGCACCTGCGCGGGTGTCTGCGACGGAACGTGTTCCGAGCAATGCCCCAACCAGCACCCGAAGTGCTTGGACCAGTGCAGCGGCATTTGCGAAGGTAGGTGCGTCGGCGAGTGCACCGGTACCTGTTCGGGCACGTGCGTTTCGATCAACATGACCACGTGTTCGGGAGCCTGTGAAGGCACGTGTTCGACGGAGCTCATCGAGCCGAGCTGCGCAGGCCAGGCGTCGATCCACGCGGATGCAGACTGCAAGGCGGCCTGCGAAGCCAGCGTGCGCGCTCGTTCGGCTGTTTGCACAGAGCCCAATGCTTCGGTGACCCTAGTGGGCAAGACGCTGATGGGCCCGGCTCCGAGCCCAACTCCGAATCAGAACCCGAATCCCAGTGCGATGGGTGGTAGCCCGGACCCGATGACCGGACCCACGGGCGAAGAGATGCTGGCCAAGCTGATGGGTACCCTGCACCGCAATTGGCCCGCGTTCGTGGCGACGCAGCTCAACCTGCGCGAGGTGCAGCATGTAGGTACGGCCTACCTGAACTCGGCCATGGCTGCGTCTGCCGGTTTCCAGGGCTTCCCAGACGCACAGCAATGCCTGTCCGAGGCGCTCACGGACATGGACGACACGCTGATCGTCATCGGGATCACGCTCACGGTTTCGAATCAGCTTCAGGCTTCTGTACAGGCTGCGGCTGCGCCGTAGCAAGGCTGAGCAAGCATGCCAACGCTGTCCGACCCTACGTACTTCGGCTCCGCGGGAGCCGTGCTTTCCTACCATGAGCCCCTGGGCTTGTCGCGAGCACCGAATGCTAGGGAGTGTCTTCAACATGCTCCGATTCAGAAGACACTCCCTAGCCGCTCCCGTCCGAGGCGCCTGGGCCCCTCGCTCCTGATCCCGCCCATCCTGACGGGACTGGTTTGCGTCTCGGTTCCGGCCGCGGTTTTCGCCCAGTCGCCGGGCGATGAGCCCACCTCGAGCGACGAGCCGGCGGCCGAGCCTGAGGTCGTACCCGACGCCGACGAGCCACCCGCGCGCGGTGCGGAGGAAGGCTCCCAGGGGCAAGCGGAAGAAGCGCAGGGCAAAGACCGCGAGAAGAAGGCGAGAGGCTCGGCCGGAGCGCGACGCAGGCGCGGCAAGCCCAAAGAGCCCAAGACCGAGGAACTGCTCGTTACGGGCCTTCGGCAGTCGATGCGCCAGTCTCTCGAGATGAAGCGCGCCGCGGTTGGGATCGTGG
>JAKSBK010000067.1 GCA_022361155.1 Pseudomonadota bacterium | reverse complement strand
GTTTGGGGCGGCATTGTTGTATGGTCCGGCGCCTGTGGAGGTCCCGTGACTCGTCTAGCAGTCCTGAAGGAGCGCATCCCCGAAGAGAAGCGGGTGGCGGCCATTCCCGAGAACGTGGCGAAGTACAAGGAGTTGGGCTTCACCGTGACCGTCGAGGCCGGTGCGGGCGAAGGCTCCGGACATTCCGATGACGCGTATCGCGAAGCGGGCGCCGAGATCGAGTCGGATCGGCGAGCGCTGCTCCAGAACGCTTCGATCGTGATCAAGGTAAACCCTCCCAGCGAGACCGAGATAGGGCTGCTGGCGCGCGGTACTACGCTGATCAGCCTGATCTATCCCAAACGCAACGAGTCTCTGGTTCGTATTCTCGCCGCCAAGGGCGTAAACACGCTGTCTCTCGACAGCGTCCCCCGGATCACGCGTGCCCAGAAGATGGACGTGCTGAGCTCGATGTCCAATCTGGTGGGCTACCGTGCCGTTCTCGAAGCGTCGACAACGTACAACGGCTTCTTCAGCGCCCAAGTGACCGCGGCGGGCACTCTGCCGCCCGCCAAGGTCTTGATCATCGGTGCCGGCGTCGCGGGCCTGGCGGCCATTGGCGCAGCGCGCGGGCTCGGAGCCGACGTGCGGGCCTTCGACACCCGTGCTGCCGCGCGCGAGCAGGTCGAAAGCCTGGGAGCCCGCTTCCTGGAGGTGGAGATCGAGGAAAGCGGCGAAGGCACGGGGGGCTACGCCAAGGTCATGAGCAAGGAGTTCATCGAGGCGGAGATGGCGCTCTTTCTCGAGCAGGCCAAAGAGTGCGACGTCATCGTCACCACGGCGCTGGTGCCGGGAGCCAAGGCGCCGACGCTGCTGAAGCGCGAGCACGTAACGGCGATGAAAAGGGGCAGCGTGGTCGTGGATCTGGCGGCCGAGCAGGGCGGCAACTGCGAGCTGACCAGCCCCGGTCGGCTTACCGAGGCCAACGGCGTGAAGATCATCGGCTACACCGACCTCCCCAGCAGGATGGCCTCCACGTCCAGCCGATTCTTCGGCACCAATATCGTGCACCTGCTGTCCGACATGAGTCGTGGAGACGAGGGTTTTCGCATCGACCTGGAGGACGAGGTGGTCCGAGGCGCGACCGTGGTGCACGACGGGCAGGTCCTGCCGCCGCCGCCGCCAAAGCCGGCTACTGATGTTGCCGAGCCCAAGCCCAAGCCCCGATCGCAGCCGCCACCGGAAGCCGCCAAGCCGGAGCAAGAGCACATCATGCGCCAGCGTGCATGGGGCACTACCGTCGGCGGCCTGGTGCTCATCGCGTTGTTTTTCGTGGTAGGCCGCTTCGCACCGGACGCTTTTCTGCAGCACCTGACCGTCTTCATTCTGGCGTGTTTCGTCGGCTGGCAGGTGATCTGGAGCGTTACACCGGCGCTCCACACGCCCTTGATGAGCGTCACCAATGCCATCAGCGGCATCATCATCATCGGGGGGATGCTGCAGGCGGGGCTCGGAGGGCAGGGACTGCCTCAGATACTCGGGGCAGTCGCGATTCTGGTAGCGAGCATCAATATCTTCGGCGGCTTTTTCGTGACGCGCCGGATGCTGGAAATGTTTCGGAAGGACTAGCGATGGACCCTGGAGTTCTGACGGTTGCGTACTTGGTAGCAGGGGTCCTGTTCATTCGAAGCCTGGGCGGGCTCTCCCAGCAGGAAACGGCTCGACGCGGCAACGTGTTCGGCATCGTCGGCATGATCTTGGCCATTGTGGTCACGGCGCTCACGGACACTATCCGCTCCTACGAGATGGTCGTGCCGGCTGTCCTGCTGGGGGCTGTGATCGGGCTGTGGCTGGCCAAGCGCGTCGTGATGACCGCGATGCCGGAGCTGGTCGCCATACTTCACAGCTTCGTGGGTATGGCCGCCGTGCTGGTGGGCATATCGACGTATTTGCATCCGGAGCACAAGCTCGAAGGGGCCGCCCAGGATTTTCACCGCGTCGAGATCTGGATCGACGTCGCAGTGGGCGCCATCACGTTCACCGGCTCGGTCGTGGCATGGGCGAAGCTCCGCGGCACGATCGGAGGCAAGCCGCTTCTCATTCCCGGACGACACGGGCTCAACCTGTTGGTGGCGCTGGCAACGATCGGCCTGGTCTTTCCCTTCCTGCAGCTGCCGGTCGAGCAGGGGCTCACCTACCTATTGATCATGACGGGCCTGACCCTGTTCCTGGGCTGGCACCTGGTCATGGCCATCGGTGGTGCAGACATGCCGGTCGCTGTTTCGCTGCTCAACAGCTATTCCGGCTGGGCCGCCTCTGCAGCGGGCTTCACCCTGTCCAACGATCTGCTCATCGTGACCGGCGCACTCGTGGGCTCGAGCGGCGCCATTCTCTCTATCATCATGTGCCGCGCCATGAACCGTTCGATCATGAACGTCGTGTTTGGTGGCTTTGGTACCCAGGAGGGGGCCGTACCCGCCGCGGGCGGCGAGGATCAGGGGGAGATCCAAGAGACCTCGGCCGATGGGCTGGCCGAAGAGCTCAAGGCGGCCAAGCAGGTGATCGTGGTGCCGGGCTACGGTATGGCCG
>JAKSBK010000066.1 GCA_022361155.1 Pseudomonadota bacterium | reverse complement strand
GAATCGACGCAGGAATAGCAGCGCTATTTCAAGGAGATAGCCAAACGGCGATCGATGGCGTGAGCGGTGTCAAGGGCCGGCGAATTATGTGCGGGATTTCGGATACAGGACACTAGTCCCCTGGAAACGAAAAAGTGATCGCAAGTCACTTCCAGCGAGATCGGAACTATGATCTAACCTGGTGATGGCCAGAACAGGACGACCGAAAGCAGCTCTGGAGCTTGCGGAAGACGAGCGCGCCGAACTCGAACGGCTTTCTCGCAGGTCCCGAGCGAATCCGACGATCGCGTTGCGCGCCAATGTCATCCTAGCCTCAGCCTCAGGGCTCACGAACGTGGCGGTTGCCGCGAAGTACCGGTGCGGCGACGTCACGGTTCGGCGAGGGAGGAAGCGTTTTCTGGAACGTCGCGTTGCGGGGCTACACGACGAGCCACGGCCCGGAGCGCCGCGCCGAATCTCTGACGAGGAGGTTGAGAGCATCGTCGTCAAGACGCTGGAGTCGAAGCCGAAGGGCCGAACTCACTGGAGTACGCGGAAGATGGCCGACAAAGCCGGCGTGAGCCATGCCACGGTCGGCCGAATTTGGCGCGCATTTGGGCTGCAGCCGCACGTCGTGAAGACGTTCAAGATCTCGGATGACCCTCTCTTCGTCGAGAAGGTCCGAGACATCGTCGGCCTCTACCTCAACCCGCCCGAGCATGCGGTAGTGTTTTCGTTCGACGAAAAGCCGCAAATCCAGGCTCTTGAGCGAGCCCAGCCGATCCTGCCCATGGACTTGGGCCGGCCCGAGCGGCAGACGCACAACTACGTCCGCCATGGAACTGTTGACCTGTTCGCGGCACTGAACGTCGCGACCGGGAAGGTCATCGCGAAGACCAAAAAGCAGCATCGAGCCAAGGACTTCGTCGATTTCTTGCGTGTGATCGACCTCGAGGTTGCCGCCGACCTCCAGGTCCATGTCATTCTCGACAACCTCTCGGCTCACAAAGCTACCGAGGTCCAAAGGTGGCTCGTGAGGCATCCCCGGTTCGTGCTGCACTTCACCCCCACCTACTCTGCCTGGTTGAACTTGGTCGAGCGCTTCTTCGGTCTACTGACGGAGCAAGCCCTCAAGCGCGGCTCGCACACGAGTATTCCCCAGCTCCGAGACGCCATCTACGAATACGTCGGCGCCCACAATACCGAAGGCAAGCCGTTCCGCTGGGTCAAAACCGCCGACCAAATCCTCGAATCGGTCAAGCGCTTCGGGCAGCGAACGGTCCAGGTCCACGGTCCCCTCTCTAGCCCGAAGCCGGCGGGCAGCGAAAGGGGGCGTGGCTTTAGCGGCCGGGCTCGATCTTGGCGAGGCGGCGGATCCAGTAATGGGGCCGCCGAGCCTGGTGGGCCACAGCAAGGACGAAGAGCTCGTCCTCGAAGACGGCGGTGACCGCCTCGTAGGGGAAGTCGTTGACGAGCATGCGCCGCACGTGAAGTCCCAATTCGACAATGCGCTTGTGCTCGACTCGCTGTCCGATCTCGGGGTGGTCAAGCGCGTAGCGCATGGTTTGCCGGAAGCAGACCAGAAAGCGCATCCCAAGGCCCGGCTGCTTTCGGTTGTAGTGGGTGGCGATCTGGTCGAGCTCGCGGCAGGCGAGTCGAAACAAGCGCAGCGTCGGGGTAGGCATCAGCGCGAGTGTTTGTCGATCAGACGCTGGAGCTCTTCTTCGCCGTCGACGGTCTCGGCCTGACCGCTGTGCAGCAGCTCAACGCGTCGGACGATCTCCTCGGTCCAGGTCTCCTCGACTTCGTCTGCGCTAACGGCCTCCTCGTCGTCGATTTCCGCAGCGACGATGGCCTTTTCCTCTGGGGAAAGCAGGGCGACTTGCCGGGCGAGCTCTCGGGCCTTGGCGCTCATGCCTTAAGTCTATGCCGAGCAGGGGAGGGAGGCCAGTGCACGTAGGCTCGTGACTCAAGTGCCCGACGGCACGGCCGGCACGTCGCCTGCCGTCAGGCGTTCATCAAAGCCAACGGGCCCGGCGCGTCCGGCGTCGGAAGCGTCGGCGGCGGGTACCCCGGGATTGCGGCGCCACGCGGAATCACGCCGTCGGTCGAACGGTCTTGGACCGCGCAGCTACTGGACGCCGGACAACGAACGACCGCGCCCCTGCCGGCAGCCGGCGTCGCGCTGTGTTCGACCACCGCAATGGATCGATCCGCACCGGAGTGAAATGGTGACGCGGGAGGCCACGGTTTGCGGAGCTGGGAGCCGGCCACGGAACCGGGTCAGCCGGCGACCGACGAACACTGGATGCGGGCAGCAGCTCAAAACGTATGGCGGCCCCGGGGTGCGGAGCGTACGGCTCTGTTAGCGCACGGTTGGAGCGCGCCCGGCATGGGGTGCTGGACCGAGAGACCGTTCGCTCGGCTGCGTGCGGTGTATGGTTGAACCCGCTCGCTAGCCCGGTGCACAGCGTGCAGCGTGCAGGCGCACCATAGCCCAGCTGCCGAACGGAATCGCCACAGCTACGACGTTATG